>CAZJBZ010000506.1:0-2508 GCA_964543975.1 uncultured Spirochaetales bacterium | reverse complement strand
TAAAAAGTATGTTCGCGTTCATAGGGAATATAGATATTGAAACATCAAAATAAGATTCCTTCAAGAGCAGAAGATAATTTTTACGTTAACTTTTTCAACACGGTTATAATGATGATTTTTGCATGTGTTTCCATTGAGTCTCCAGCAAAATAGTGATGTGTGACACATGCAAAAATGGCAATTAATAACAGTATAAGCTTTTAATTATTTCTCCCCTGATAAAACGGTAATTTTTGCATGTGTCTCCATTGAGCTTCTTTCAAAATAGGGATATGTGCCACTTGCAAAAATTTCAATTAATTATAATATAAGCATTTAACTATTTTTGCCCTGATAAAACGGTAATTTTTGCAGATGTCTCCATTGATTTTTTTTTATTATGTATTATGATATACAGCGAGGTTTTAGCAGAAGAAAGGTTTGGGGCAATGGCTTTATAGACGAAAGTGGTCTATGTGCGGTTGTTGTTATTGTTTTATGTTTTTCGAGAGGTGACATTGAAATTTAACAGCAGGTATTTAGAAAATTTTAACGAAAGGGAAATTGGTTTGGGACTGGATTTTTCAATTTGCAGTTCGACGATTCCTCTAATCGCGCTTGACGGAATTCTCGACTCCGAAAACGCAATGTTTTTTTCGGATGCCGTGATAAAGACCATCGATGCAAATTGCAAACTGAAGTTTTTTATATTTAATTTAGAAAACCTGAACTACATATCGTCAACCGGAATAGGATCGTTTACTACGATACTCGTTCACGCGAAAAAACATAATGTCGTACTATATCTTACGCGGTTAAATGAGAAAACACGCCTTCTTTTTAACCATCTTGGCCTTGTTGATTTTTTTAATATAATTGATGATGTTCACCAAGTAGAGACCGGATCCGATTATACTTATTCGGAAAACTAAATGAGCCTGAGAGATGTAAAAGCTCGGAATGAAGAGATTATCTACCTTATCGATTCGATTGATATAGGTATCCTCATCTTAGATAAAGAGTGCGTTATCCGAGCAATCAATAAATCGTTCTGCTCGCTATTCAATGTAATGCGTGAGGAGTATACCGATTTTGAGTGCGGCCGCTTATTCACCTCTCTCTTCGGATCAAAGTGGCGACAGATTATGAGTGTTTCCTGCAATGAAGGTGAACCGTGCACTTTCCGAGACGCGCTTCTGACTGAACAGGCCTACGAAAAGGAAATCAATGTTGTACTGAAAGACGACTTTCCTCATACCCTTAATGTTAAAGCTGCCCTCTATCGTCCCTCTTCACGCGGCCCTCAGTACATTGTGCTGTTGTGGCACGAAATTACCGATCAAAAAATAATTGAAAACAGGTTTTCCTCTTTGTTCAGCGATTCGAAAGATATGATTTTTACGGCCCTGCCGGAGGGTATAATTGAGAATATCAATGAAGCCGGAGTAAAACTGCTCGGATTCTCCCGCAAATCGGAGGTGATCGGGAAAAATCTAGAGGATTTTTTTGTCAATAACGGAGATAAAAAATATCATAGGCGAATTTTGTCGGAGTTTGGTTTTGTAAAGGACTTTGAAGTTGTCCTTCTGTGTAAATCCGGAGAGAATATTGTTGTTTTGGAAACTTCAACGGCAACCCGGGAAAATAACGGGAAGATGATCGAGTACAGCGGTATAATCAAAGATATTTCGGACCGCTTAAAGACCGAGCAATCACTCATGAAGATGAGTTTAGATTTGGCAAAAACGCACGAAAAACTGCAAAACACGCAGACGCAATTGATCCAGAGAGAAAAGCTTGCTTCGTTAGGAGAGATGGCGGCAGGGATTGCCCACGAAATAAATAATCCTCTCGGGTTTATCAAGAGTAACTTTGCGTCATTAAAGAAATACTTCGGCTTTATATCAGACTATTTAGAGATGGTTGATAGCCTGTTTCCGGACCTCCGCGATACCTGCGATGAATCGCTGTGTAATACCATACGCACGTTGGAACGTATTCGCGAGAAAAAAAACATAGACTATATCAAAAACGATATCGACTCTCTCTTTCTGGAAACGGAGGAAGGTTTTAAGAGGATTGTGAATATCAATGAAAATTTGATGAGTTTTGCCCGTTCGGAAGGGAGCAATAAAATTGAAGATATATCTGTTAACAGCGCGATAGAAGAGACCCTCGTTGTCGCGAAAAATGAAATAAAGTATTATGCCGATATAAAGAAAGAGTTATCCCCTCTTCCGTCGATCGAAGGAAATCTCAATCAGATTAAGCAGGTAATCCTCAATATCCTCGTCAATTCGGCCCAGGCGATAAGGAGTCAGAAGCGGGATGACCGGGGGCTCATTACAATTACTACCTACAGCGGTAACGGTTCGGTATATTGTCGCATCTGTGACGACGGTCCCGGCATATCGCGGAAGGTCATTGATAAAGTATTCGATCCATTCTTTACTCAAAAAGAGGTGGGAAAAGGAACCGGCCTCGGTTTAAGTATTTCCTATGATATTGTTGTTAAGAAGCACGGCGGTA
>CAZJBZ010000505.1:0-2529 GCA_964543975.1 uncultured Spirochaetales bacterium | reverse complement strand
GTGATGAGGTAAAAGCGTTGACGCGTTCACTTATCAGCGAGATGAAGCAAGTTTCCGAAAACAATCCGCTTTTCTCGGAAGAGATGCGGCTCAATATGGTCAATATCGACCATCCCGGAAAAATCGCCGATTTTATCACTTCCATCCTTAATATAGGCCGTGAAGACCAACAGGATATTCTGGAAACGCTCGATGTGCAGAAAAGAATGGAAAAAGTTCTGGTCTTTATCAAAAAGGAGCAGGAGCTCCTCCAAATTCAGAAAAGAATCCAAAAGCAGATTAACGAAAAGATAGAGAAGAGCCAGCGGGAGTACTTTCTCAAAGAGGAACTTAAGGCAATAAAACAGGAACTTGGCATGCCTGTTGACGCCAAAAGCAGTGAATATAAACGATTTAAAGAGACGATCGATAAACTCGATTTAAGCGAGGATATTCGAGAACAGGTAGAACAGGAGCTGAATAAATTTTCTCTTATGGACCCCAACTCGTCCGAGTTTATCGTTACTCGAAACTATTTAGATATGATCGTCTCCCTGCCGTGGGGCATTCCCGAAACGGAAGAAATCGATATGAAAAAGGCGGAGGACATTTTAGATAAAGATCATTACGGTTTGGAAGACGTCAAAAACAGAATCTTGGAATATCTTGCCATACGAAAGCTGAAAAATGATACAAAGGGTTCAATCATTTGTCTTGTCGGACCACCGGGAGTCGGAAAGACCTCGGTAGGGAAATCGGTGGCCCGCGCCCTCAACAAGAAGTTTTTCCGTTTCTCAGTCGGCGGAATGCGTGATGAAGCGGAAATCAAGGGTCATCGCAGGACCTACGTGGGAGCAATGCCGGGTAAAATTATACAGGGATTAAAGATAGTAAAAACAAAAAATCCGGTATTTATGATCGATGAAATTGACAAACTAGGTGTTTCGTATCAGGGAGATCCTTCATCCGCCTTGTTGGAAGTTCTTGATCCGGAACAGAATGTCGAGTTTCGGGACCATTACCTCGATCTACCGTTCGATATCTCGAATATTCTCTTTATTACGACGGCGAATACGCTTGATACAATCCCTCGTCCACTCATGGATAGAATGGAGATCATCAGACTATCCGGGTATATCGACCAAGAGAAGATAGAAATCGCAACGCGTTACCTCATCCCGAAAACATTAGAGAGGGCCGGATTAAAAAAGTCACAGGTCCGGTTTACCAAAGGGGGCCTGACCGGTATTGCTGAAAACTACGCCCGAGAAGCCGGTTTGAGGAATTTCGAGAAAGCGCTGGACAGAATTAATAGAAAAATCGCGAAACAGATAATTCTGGAAGAAGCCGTTACTCCGATCAGTATTAAGCGGGAAGAGCTTGATACCTATTTGGGAAAACCGCCGTTTCGCGAAGATGTTACGAAAAAGATTACCCGTCCCGGTATGGCTGTCGGGCTGGCGTGGACCAACTTCGGCGGAGACACTTTGGTGGTAGAAGCGGTTAATAATCCCGGAAAAGAGGGAATAAAATTAACCGGGCAAATGGGCAAGGTGATGCAGGAATCGGCAAACATTGCCTACACCTATGTTCGTCACATCGCGGCTAATTATGGTATCGATAAATCATTCTTCGAAGGGAATCATATCCACCTTCATATACCTGAAGGAGCGACACCGAAAGACGGCCCTTCCGCGGGAATAACCATGGCTACAGCCCTCCTCTCATTAGCACGTGCTAAAAAGATGAAGAGCAATACCGCGATGACCGGAGAACTCTCATTGGTGGGAAAAGTCTTACCCATTGGCGGGTTGAAGGAAAAAACCATCGCCGCTAAACGAAACAAGATAAAAAATATCATAATATCGAAACAGAATGAGAAAGATATGGAAGAGATACCTGAACATATTCGAAAGGGTATAACGTTCCATTCGGTGGAAACGATGGAAGAAGTTGCCGAATTGGCGTTTTGATGAAGTATATTGCCGCAACCCTCTTCCTCTCGGCGGTTTTGATCGGCTGTGCCGAAACGGAGGAAAAAAGCGAAGAAATTCCCTCACCTTCTCTGCATCCGGGATTTGCTATTACGGTGACTGAACTTTCTCAGCAAATCGGTACTCTACCGGATGCCGTTCAAAATCGGATTCTCAACCGACCGCACTATTTCCTGGAACTTATCGATCGACTTCTTTCCCTCCCCGACGATTATTTCATCATAGTCGACAAGAAAAACGGTCTCGGTCCGGATTATGAACCGAGCGATTTGGTAGATCTTTCCAACTACAATCTGAGATGCAACCGACCAGATCTTCGATTACGCCGAGCGATTATGCCGGACGTATTGGCGATGACCGAAGCTGCTCGTATCGACGGAGTGGAATTGGTTTTCTCGTCGGCCTATCGTTCCTATGAATATCAGGAAACTGTTTTTGCACGCCACGTAAGAGAATTGGGAGAAACACAGGCGAAGCGAGAATCGGCCGAACCGGGAAAATCGCAGCATCAGTTGGGAACAACGATAGACTTCGGAAGTATCACACCCGCTTTCGC
>CAZJBZ010000504.1:0-2548 GCA_964543975.1 uncultured Spirochaetales bacterium | reverse complement strand
GAATTCCGGTCGGGGTACAGTACCACAGACCGCCTGTGCCTCCGCCGGAGGAGTGGAAAGCGGACCTTGAGCACATCAAACGGATAGGGCTCGACCACATCTATTTTTGGGTCAGTTGGTGTTCCATCGAACGAAGTCCGGGAGAGTACCATTGGGACGAATTGGAACAGCTTGTCGATACGGCGGCTGAAAGCGGCATAGACGTAATACCGAACCTGGACCCGTGGGCCGTGCCTGTTTGGGCGGAATCAGAGGATTTTCATGTGGTTGAATTGGACGGCACTCCCCGACCCTTTTCGGCCAGTATAATCCACAGTCTTTACGGGGGACGACCCTGTCTGGACAATCGTGAACTGCGGGCAATACTGGAAAAATTTTTACGGACGGCGGTACGGAAGTTCAAAGACAAACCGAACCTTCTCTGCTGGAAGATTTGGAACGAGCCGGATATCGACAGCTGCATCTGTCAGGACTCTCTCGCAAAATACCGTTCCTGGCTGCAGGCGCAATTCAGCTCCCTCGAGGAAACGTCCGCTTACTTGGGTCGTCACTACTCTTCCTGGAAACAGATCAAACCCCCGCTTGCCGATTGGGACACTCCCGGAAAGCTCCTTTACACCCGTTTTCGATTGTGGTCCGCCTCTGAGCAGGCCCGGTGGGTCGTCAATATCGTAAAAGAAGAAGACCCCGCCCATCCGGTCCTCACCGACACGAGAAGCACCGGGACGGCACGGTTAGATCTTCTCGGGAACCGAATTTGGGACGATTGGTCGATGGTCGATATTCCCGACATCTACGGTGGGCACATGCACTCAGCGGCGGGACCGGCGCATCGTTCTCCCGTGGATTTTGCCAGGCCGGTAATCGACCTGGAGTGCAAGCGGTCTGCAACGTGGGTAAGAAGCCGACATACAATGCAAGGACGAGACAATCCCTACGCCCCTTCTTCCTTTCCGGGGTTCTGGATGACGGAAATACCCGGCGGTACGGCCAGGGCACTTGGCGGAGTGGGTATGCATGAAAACCTCCTTCCCGGTGAAATGCGGTACAATCTCTGGACGTCTATTGCCCACGGAGCTCGTTCCGTTTCCCCCTGGCAATTCAAGCCTGAACGGATCGGGCCCGAAGCACCGGGATGGGGTGTGGTAGAGATGGACGGAACGCCCACCTACCGGACAGCGGAGCTGGAAGAGTTTGTCCGCGTGCTGCGGGAAAACGAAGAGCTGTTTGTCTCCTTGGCGCCGCCTCCAGCGCGTTACGCCGTTCTTTTCAGTATGGAATCGAGTGTTACCGTCTCTTCGATTACCTCATTCGCCTACCGCGATGCCATGGAGGGGCTTATAGCAGCATTGTGGCGTGAAAATATCCATTTCGATATCATCCCGACGTCAGGCGATCTTTCGCAATACGAGGTGGTCTATCTACCGATGCCGTGGCTGGTGCCTCCCGAAGACTTGCACAGGTTGGTGGAGTACATGAAACAGGGCGGAACGGTTGCAGCGGAGGCCGGCTTCGGCTCGTACGACGAGAACGGCTGGTACGCGCCCAAGGTCCCTACAGCCGGAATGTGGCAGCAATTGGAATACAAAGAGAACGATATCTTCAGGACCGATTCTATCCTGTTTTCAACCGAATACGGTCCGTTGAGCGGTGCGGGTGAACAACGCACGGTTTGTTCGACAGGGGCGGAGATTATCGGGACATCTTCGGGAGGTCAACCGATTGTGCTCCAATCGAAAATCGGCAACGGGCGGTTCATCTATATCGGGACCTATCCCTCACTCTCGTTTAGAAAATCATACAACCCACGGTACGCGCGGACGCTGACCGCCTTGTGCGGGATGAAGCCCGTCGCGTGGGTGGATTCGGAAGCACCGGTCACCTGCCGCAAGCTGGTAAACGATGACGGGAAGTCAGGCTCGTCCGTCTATTTTCTCTTCAACCACAGCCGAGAGCCGGCGGCAGCACGGATAAAACTCGAAGAAGGAAACCGCACTCTTAGCACGTTGTACTGCTGCGGCACCTCTTCTGTCCGGGAAGAGCAACAGAGCGGTCACACGGCAATGGGCGAGTTTTCGGCGACAATCGAGGGCAAGGGAGTGGTTCTTCTCCGTTTCTCTTGACCAAATTTTACCTATTAGCGAAACTGAATCATGCAATACGGAGGCCCATATTATGAACTCACGCGAAAAAATAAACAAAATATTCAACCGGTCGTCGACTGACGGCATCGGGTTCTGGACCGGAAATCCGCACGCGGACACCGAAAAGAAATACCTCGAAGAACTCGATTTCAAAACCATCGAACAACTCTACTCCTATCTTAACGACGACTGCCGCTGGATTTGGGCCGACTACGGTTACATACACCCGGAAGGCAAACCGATGTTCGACATCTACAGCGGACAGGAGAAGACCCACCTGGGACAGGCCGGTTTCTTTGCAGAATCGGAAGACCCCGCAGACGTGGACAAATTCGAATGGCCGAAGCTTGAATACCTCGATTTTACCGAGACCTACCGACGCATCGACAAACATCAGGACAAGA
>CAZJBZ010000503.1:0-2554 GCA_964543975.1 uncultured Spirochaetales bacterium | reverse complement strand
AGAGCGAGACATACGTATTCAGCAACCGCTTTGGATGAGAGCTTAGGTAAATCGGCGGTAAACACCCGTTATTCAGGAGGCGGATAATATCAAACTCCGGTCCCAATTCATTGGCAGAGAACCCGTAGAGCTCATAATGAATTCCTCTGCCTCCAAGAAGATTTGCCTGTCCTCTCTTGATTTTGCGGACGCTCGAACCGCACAATGCAAAATGGACCTGCTTATTCTCGTACAGCCAGTGGACTTCGTTCAGGAGTGACGGCACTTTCTGAAATTCATCAATAATAACAAAATTGGTACCGCTTTGCGCCACTTCCTGCCGTAATAGTTCTGGCCGCTCCAGATAGCGCCGATATTCTTCCGATTTCAGCAGATCGATCCAAAATGCGTTCGGATATGTGTGCCGGAGAAGGGTGCTTTTACCTGTTTGGCGGGAACCCCAAAGAAAGAAAGTCGCTTCGCCGGGGTTGGGGAGATTTAATGCTCTTGTGTAATATTCAACCACTAGTTGAATATTACATGTAATTTACAACTAGTCAATGGAAATTGCATCTTTTTAATCTTGAGTATACGTATCATCTCTTGAAATTTGAAGGCCGGTTATAAACCGGGTGATAAAATAGAAACCGAAGAAGAGATGGCCACAATTTTCGGTACTTCTCGTTATAAAATCAGAATGGTATTTAACGCTCTGGTCCAGGAAGGGGTACTAACGAAAAGTCCGAGACGCGGTACTTTTATCAATCACTTCGATCCTAGATCGTTCATTGGAAATCTTAAGTTTTCATATCAAGTTTCGGATTATGATTTGTATGAATTCATAGAAGCCCGAATTATCATCGAATCTGCAATAATGCCGATAGTTGTAAAACGTGCTACCCCTGTTCAGATTTCTGCCATGGAAGATACTGTTGAACGGATGCACACTCATAAAGATGATCCGCCCAAGGCTGACGAGGCCGACAGAGACTTCCATATAATTCTATTGGAGGCTTGCGGTAATGAGTTACTCGCCTCTCTAAGTAACATTGTCACTCTCCTATTCCACAATTCCGAATACCGGAAAAAATATTGGTCGCCGGATATTATAACTCGTTTGGCCGATGAGCACCAGAAAATAATAAATGCAATAAAGGAAGGCAATACGGAGCTTGCCGTCGATTATCATCGAAATCATTTACATTACAAACAGAAAATTCAACAGGGAAAGTCTTGATTTAAAAAAGCAAGATAAGCAGCCTGAACCGAAGTGAGTTTTGAGAGAACGTGAGAAAAAACTCACCACAATACAAATCACTTTACATCGGTGCCAAAATACCGTACAATTTGGCAATATGTTAAATAGAGAGCTCGTCAATCCGAACAGGTCGTTTTTTCTTTTCGGTCCTAGACAGACAGGGAAAAGCACATGGCTAAAAACAATCGACCTCCCTTCCAGTTGGACCGTTAATCTTCTGTTGAACGACACATATTTCCGATATTTGCGAAATCCTGCCCAGTTCCGAAAGGAAGCCAGGGAAAAAATAAAAAATGGTATTTCCTGGATTATTGTCGATGAAATCCAACGTATACCCGACCTCTTAAATGAGGTCCATAATTTATTGGAAAGTTCGGATATTCACTGTATTTTGTCCGGGTCAAGTGCAAGAAAACTAAAGCGTAGCGGTGCGAATATGTTAGGAGGAAGGGCCCTTCTTCGACATATGCACCCCTTTACGGTGTACGAGTTCGAGCGACATAACGGGGAACATTCATTCAATCTTGAACATGCATTAATTTGGGGTACTCTTCCCCCGCTGCATCAGCTTCCGGACAAGGATGCGGCCGATATTTTGCGGGCATACGGTGAAATATATCTGCGCGAAGAGATCCAACAGGAATCTTTGGTGAGGAATTTAGGAGGCTTCACCAGATATCTCGATATAACTGCCGCCTATTGCGGTGAAATAGTCAATTTTACATCCCTCGGGAAAGAAGCCGGTCTGCCGACCCGTACCGTGCAATCTTATTTCGAGGTCTTGGAAGATACCCTGATTGCCCTGCGGCTGCCTGCGTGGAGAAAAAGCCCGACAAAACGGTTATTGAGTCATCCGAAGATGTACCTTTTTGATAACGGGGTTACAAACGCACTATGTCATCGGCTCCGTTCCGTTGTGGACCCAACGTTGAAGGGCCGTTTATTTGAGCAGTTTATGGTTCAGGAAACGAATAGAATACTTGATTATTCCGACCATGATTACGCCCTTTATTACTGGCGTACCAATCACGGAGCGGAAGTTGATTTGCTCATCGAAATAAACGGGACGTTGAGCAAGGCCGTTGAATTTAAAAGTACGGCGGTTATCGGGCGAGGCGATCTTACCGGCCTCGCTTCGTTCCATGAAGATAATCCTTCGGTCGAATGCTCTATCGTCTGTTTCGCACCTGAGCCCTTCTCATTGGATTTTATAACCGTTGTCCCCTGGCGGGATTACCTGGAGGACCTTAGACGGTAAGCCGGTCGTCGATTAATACTCCCCGTACTTCCTGACCGCTTCCGACATCGAGCGGATGT
>CAZJBZ010000502.1:1045-2598 GCA_964543975.1 uncultured Spirochaetales bacterium | reverse complement strand
CTACTCCGTTCCGCCCGAGTACGTCGCCCGCAAGGTATGGGTCCGATGGGATGGACGCATGGTCCGCATCTTCAACCATCGGATGGAGCAGATCGCCCTACACCTCCAGTCCGAGCCGGGACGATTCCGCACGGCCCCGGACCACATCGCTCCCGAGAAGATCTCCGGCGTCGAGCGGGGATCGGCGTGGCTGCTGGACCAGGTCCAGTTGATCGGTCCGCAGAGCGGTCGCTGGGCGGAGGCGATGCTCCAAGAAAGGGGCATTCAGGGCGTCCGCGTGCTGATGGGCTTGTTGAGCCTGTCGAAACGACATCCCGACGACGCCATCGAGCAGGCCTGTCAGACGGCCTGCACGCACGGGGCCTATCGCCTGCGGATCATCCGCGAGCTGATCAAGCGGCAGGCCCCGAAGCAGGAGCAGTTCGAGTTCATGGATACGCACCCGATCATCCGGTCGTTGAGTGAATACGGCGAGTTGGTACGCACCGCCTTTACCAAGGAGTCACAGGCATGAATGAAACGTTACAGACCGCCCTTCGGAAACGGGTTGCCTGGACCTATCCGAGCAAGAAGAGCCTGGAGGCGATCAAGCAGAAGGCCCGGAGTCTCACCACCCCATCGACCACTCATCTCTCTTTGGAGGTATTGCTCACCCGACTCAATCCTGTGTTGAGGGGTTGGGCGACGTACTTCCGATACGATGCGAGCAAACGCACGTTCGGATACGTTGACCACTTCACTTGGTGGCGAATCGTCCGGTGGCTCCGGAGGAAGCACCCCAAGCGAACGTGGAGATACCTTCAGAAGAGGTATTGTGCCGATGGATGGAAGTTCCAGGATGGTAACGTCGAACTCTTTCGCGCCGCGAAGGTGAAGGTGGAGCGTTACCGCTATCGCGGACAACGCATCCTTCTTCCTTGGATGGATGCGGAAGAGCTTGGCGAGGTCGGCCGCTACGCCAAGCATGGCTACGACGACCTGACCTACCTGGCGAGACTCCAGGAATCTCTGTCTTGTCATTGATCCATGCGAGTCTGTGGAGAGCCGGATGCGCGGCAACGTGCACGTCCGGTTCGGAGGGCGGATGCGGAGAAACGGAGTCTGGGAAACCGGGCCACCGCGCTCCGCTCCGACCCTACTGAAGCAGCTGCCCAAGCGGTCGGGCGAGCATGTCTTTGAGATCATCATGCGGCGGCACGAGGTTCGCTCGACGATGATGACGTCGAACCGGCCGTTGGAGGACTGGGGCAAGCTGATCGGCGACGTGCCGTCGGCCACGGCGATCCTCGACAGGTTCCTTCACCATGCCGAGGTGATCAACATCACCGGCAAGAGCTACCGCCTCCGCAGCGAGCAACGTAGCGTTACCGACAACGACCGGCAGACCGTCAGCCGCCGAGACGAAACCGGGAGCGACGGGCGCGGTGTTGCCGACATCGAACGCCAGGCTGCCGGCGAACGTCGTACTGCCGGCAAACAACAGCCACAGCAGAAGCCTTCAAAAGGGAAGTAGTCGGAACCGCCTTGTCAGGATCAGGCGAGATGCGGTATAG
>CAZJBZ010000502.1:0-1035 GCA_964543975.1 uncultured Spirochaetales bacterium | reverse complement strand
ACTGGCCGGTTTTGACCCGCCCACCGGTGGTACACTTTGACCCGCCCCGTGACATCCAAGCGAATCTGTCAGAGCGTCCCTGGGGCCGGCATCGATGAAGCCATTGGTGAGCTACTCATCCAGATGATCGAGCCGATGACGCTTGAGGTCGCGTTCGCGGTCCAGGAGGAATTGGAGTCACGTCTTGAAGAGGCTGACGGACTACGGAAGCAGCAGGTTGAGCGAGCCCGTCGTGTTGGGCGCGGACATGCTGGTGCCGGAGTACGAGGCGTATTCGGTGTCGGATCCGGCGAGCGGGCTGTATAGCGCCACGCCGTTGGCGACGAGGTCGGGCTTGATGCGGCCGTCGTCGGTGGGACCCCAGCTCGAGAAGGAACTCACGGCGACGTCGGCCGGCGCCGACCAGCCGCCGGGGATGTCGTCGACCGCGCCCACGGTCAGGATGTTCTTGGCGTTGCCCCGGTAGCCGATGCAGTCGTAGCCGTCCGCGCCGCCGTCGCCGTCGCGGGTGACCGTCGACCACGCCCAGTCGCCCGCGTCGTAGTCCCAGACGTAGTGCCCGCCGCCCGGTCCGGGGCCGGCGTCGTTGCGGTCGTTGCCGGCGCTCTTGACGATGAGGTAGTAGGGCGCCGCGTGGGCGATGGCGTCCCACTCGGCGGTGCCGCCGGCGTAGAAGCCGAAGCCGGCGTCCTCGACCTCGGAGACGGCGGGGTCGCCGAACCAGTACCAGTTCTCGTCGCCGCCGAAGCCGTACAGCCAGCCCGCCACCCAGCCGTAGCTGTGGTTGCTCAGCTGGAGATCGCCTGCGGCCGCGGCGGCCATCTCGGCCTCGTCGTCGTCCCAGTAGTAGCTGTGGAGGAACGCGTCGGGCGACATGCCGATCGCCTGGGGATCGACGCCCGCGGCCACCATGGTGCCGGCCACGTGCGTGGCGTGATTGCTGAGGTTCGTGTTGCCGTCCGCCACCGTCACGCGGCCTCCGAATTCCTGGTGACCGATCCGCACCACGCCGCCGTCCCAGAGCGCGAGATCGCC
>CAZJBZ010000501.1:0-2609 GCA_964543975.1 uncultured Spirochaetales bacterium | reverse complement strand
AGGACATCAATATGAAAAAATACGCCGCATGGTCGGAAAAACCGGTTACCCGGACTTCTCTTTTGAAGGGTATATCGATCAGGAACAGCACAATCTGGCCTTAGCCGGCGCTCACTTTTTTCTGGTCGCCCAAAAGGAGGAGACGATCGGGGACATTCTCCCCTCCAAACTGTACAGTTACCTTGCGGCCGGAAGGCCCCTCCTCCTTTTGGGAAGCAGGAAGTCGGAAATAGGAGAGCTGATAAGAACGCAAAAAATTGGAAGTATCCTTGAAACTGAGGATGATGTTACGACCGTGGTCGGCTATATCGCCGAACTGTATGCGGACTGGGAGCAGTATAAGGCAACATGCGACAAAGTTCGTGATGTGTACACCGCGCAATACGGGTTCAATAAATCGAGAGAGCAGTTCAGGAAGGTCCTGTTGTCGGTATAAAATGTCGTAGTAAGAAAAAAACGGGCCGTGCCGCGGATCGTGGAGCTGGACCAGCATAGCCAAGATTTTATCCCGGCGGTTTGCGGCATTACTTAAAAAAACGGGCCGTGCGCTGGTCCCGGACCATGCCGCTGGTCCCGGGCAAAAGTAGCCTCCGGTAATAGAAGAAATGAACGGACAGAGCAATCGGAGAAAAATCCAGCGAATAACCATACTCATAGATATTGCGATTGTCGTCATTTCTCTTTTTACCGCCTGGTTTATCCGATCGCAATTCCAGCTTTTCATGTACGACATTCGAAAGTTTTCCATCCTGTTTCCGTGGGTGTTGATATCGAGAATATTCTTCAACCTTTTTTTCGGTCTCTATTCTTATACGTATACCCAGTTTACTCAGCTGGATATCATCCGATTGTTCAAATATAATCTTGTTACCTCGGTCGTCGTTCTTGTCTTACGACTTTTTTCAACGCTCCAGATTTTGAGTATGCCGCTCTCCATGATTTTCATGGAGTATGTGTTCAGCTGCTTCGGATTTCTGATGCTGCGGCTGTATATTCACCACAGAATGGTGAAGACCGGCAACCACACTATCGGCTATAAAAGGCGGGTGCTGCTGTGGGGAGAGCTTCTGGATATCAAACGGATTATCGGGGACATACACAAATTTCAGCTGGATAACGGTGTTAAAGTGTTGGGAATACTGAATGCCAACCCCTTTTTCTGGGGCACCGAAGCGGAAAAAATTCGTATTTTCGGCGACGCGTCGCAATTACCACGATTGCTTGCGGGAAACGACAGCATCTCGACCATCTGCCTCGTAAACCCGACCGTCATAAAGAAAAGGACGGCCCTGTCCCTGCAAAACGCGGCCAAAAGTTATAATCTGGAACTGTACAGCTGCCGGGACCAATCGAAAACAATGAAAAAAATCGATCCTCGTGATATAGTATCCGTGACCGATAACAGATAAGGAATGTAGATGGATTATTTTCCTGAGAAGAGTTCGGCCGCCGGCCTGCCGGCGAACTCCGTAAAAAGTGAATATATTTCTCTCTTTGATATTCTGTTTGTCTTTCTGAAGCGATGGCGGCTCATCTTTTTTTCTTCGTTTATCGCGGGCGTATTGATTTTAGGCTACACCCTCTATACTCGAAGCGCTCCTGTCGACGCGCCGCTCAATTATCTGCCGAATGAGTATCAACCGTACGTCAAGATACGGCTGCAGGACGCGGCTTCGAACCCCGCGGCTTCCATACTGTCATCAAACTCCGCATTGAGCGGACTCGCTGGATTGGCCGGGGTTGATGTTTCACAAAGTTCAAACGTGGCCTTCGCCAGGGAGCTTTTAACGGGCAAGACGATCATGGACCAAATTATCGAAGAGTTAAACTTCAAGGAGCAGTACGGCTTTACCGAATTTGTGATGACTAGTTCCCGACAGAAGTTTATCGATTCGCTGGAGATAAACCACGACATCCAGTCGGGTGTACTGAAGATCAATTATCTGGATACCGACAGGGAGTTTGCAACGGATGTCCTTAACCGCACGGTGGAATTGCTGGAAGAAAGGTTTCGCGAGCTGACTATGGAGAAAATAAATAACAAGAAACACTTCTTGGAAGACCGTGTAGAAGAGATTAAAACAGAGCTTAACCAGGCCGAAGATAACCTGATCGAGTTCCAAATAAAACACGGCATCGTCGACGTCAACACCCGCACTTCCGCGCAAGCACAAGCGCTGAACAGCACCACGGAATTGGTATTCTCTTCGTTTAAGCCGAGGGAGCAGCGGTACCGTATTCAGCTGAAGTATGAAGAGCTGGTGCGGGACAAGGGGATTCTCGATAATTTGTACGGTATTATGATGAGTGAGTACGAACGGACCAAGATAGAAGAGATGGATGATTCGAAGATGTTCCAGGTCCTCGAACGGGCGGAAGTACCCGAGATCAAAACCGGCCCGTCACGTTCCAAGATTATGGTCATTGTCGTAGCGGTGACTTTCGCGCTGGCCGTTTTGTTGGCGTTCTTCCTCGAATACATAGAACGGCTGAAACGAGACCCCGTTGAAAACGTTAAACTGCTGGAGATGAAGCGGGCGATGCGGTAATGGGGCAGCACGGTACATGACCGAACCGAGGCAAAGCGGACCGATTGTAAGCGTTGTCAC
>CAZJBZ010000500.1:0-2610 GCA_964543975.1 uncultured Spirochaetales bacterium | reverse complement strand
AGGGGGTCGTTGCTGGCCTGCAGCGAAGAACCGCCCCTGATGCGGATGGTGGACTAGATTCTTTCGAACCCGGCTGACGATTACGTGCGCGAGTTTGTCCAAAACGTGGACAAAACAAAGGTGATAACCGTGGCATCGATCATGCGGAAAACACCTACCGTCAACATCGACCGCGACGGGCCTCAGGCGGCCACGAGAGCAATGGAGCGTAACAGGATATCCAGCTGCTTCGTTGTCGATTCCGAGAGAAGGCTGCGGGGCATCGTCAGGATAGACGATACGGTCAAACAACAGAAACAGAACAAACACGATCTGCGCGAGATTCTGAAGGAAGACGTTTATACCACCTATACAACCACTGCGATTTCCGATCTCCTTTCAACGGCCTTTTCAACTCAATACCCAATAGCCGTCATCGATGAAGAGAACAGTCTTCTCGGAATCGTGGACAGGGCCTCGATTATAGCTGAAGTCGGCGGTGAAGAAGATAACGAAGCGTCCCCCGTTATTTTAACTGAACGGCTGGAAAACGGCGATAAGGACGAAAAAGAAAAGGCAACGGAGGACACTAATGGGTAATTTTGATGTAGTGTTAGGAAAAATATTTCTTATCGGAAAAGTATTCGAAGGCATAATCGACTGGCTTACAGATAATCTAGGTGTCTTTTTCGACCTTATCAGTAACATTATTGACTTCATTCTAACCATCTTCTTTGAATTTCTCATGCTCTTCCCGCCGTTTCTATTGATTGCGGCATTCGGCGCTTTAGCCTGGTGGATCGCAAAAAAAGGTGTGGGGATATTTACCATAGCCGGGTTTTTCCTTATCTACGCGATGGGATTGTGGGAAGCGACCATGGAAACGGTCTCTCTCGTTATCACCTCCGTTTTATTGGCTTTGGTCATTGCCCTTCCTGTCGGTATTTGGGCCTCTAAAAATGACACCGTTGAAAAAATCGTCCGGCCTATTCTGGACTTCATGCAGACACTGCCTGCTTTCGTCTATCTTATTCCGGCGGTCCTCTTTTTCCGACTGGGCCAGGTCCCCGGCGTCGTAGCGACGCTGATTTTCTCCCTCCCTCCCGCGGTCCGGCTGACGAACTTAGGAATACGGCAGGTGCCGAAGGAGATCAAAGAGGCTTCCCTCTCATTCGGGTCGACGCCGCGACAGATGCTCTTCAAAGCGGAGCTGCCGGTAGCACTGCCGACGATGATGGCGGGGGTCAATCAGACGATCATGTTGGCCCTTTCTATGGTCGTAATAGCCGGTATGATCGGTGCCGGCGGACTCGGAAACGAAGTCCTCAAAGGAATTACCCAGCTGAAAATCGACTTAGGATTTGAAAGCGGTATTTCAATCGTTATTTTGGCTATCTTTTTGGACAGGGTCACCCAAGCTCTTGGTGTGGCCACCCAGAAACAGCAATAGAAAAACAAGTAAAAAAGTGGAACAGCGAATGTTTACAAAACAAATTTTATCAAGGAGGATACTGATGAAACACATTATTAAGATTCTTACGTTCGCATTAGTGTTGGTTTTCGCTTCGACCGCTCTGTTCGCGGAAGGTCAGGCGGAAAAGAAAACGGCAAACCTGGTGTATGTCAACTGGGCGGAAGGCGTCGCGTATACTCATTTGGCCAAAAACATTCTTGAGACCCAGATGGGTTACGAGTGCAAGATTACCGCGGCCGACGTCGCTCCCGCGTACACTTCGATCGCGCAGGGCGACATGGACGCTTTCATGGAAACATGGCTTCCCGTCCTGCACGCCGACTATGTGGAAAAGTATAAGGACGATATCGTCGATCTCGGACACGTATTCGAAGGCACGCAGAGCGGCTGGGTAATTCCGCAGTACATGGCGGACGACGGTGTTACCGCCATCTCCGACTTAAGAGACGAGGAAGTCGCCGAAAAGCTGGATTACAAGATTACCGGTATCGATGCCGGTGCCGGTGTCATGAAGACATCGGATGAAAAAACGATGCCTGCCTACGGCCTCAAAGAAATGGGATACAAACTGGTCGCATCCAGCGGACCCGCGATGACTGCGGCGCTCAAAGACGCTGTCGATAATAAAGAGTACATCGTGGTTACCGGCTGGAAACCGCACTGGAAGTTCGCCCGATGGGACCTCGCCTTCCTCGAACAGGATGAGGAAGTTGTTTGGAAAGCGGGAAACATCCACATCAAAGGCCGGAAGAACATCAAGGAAGACAAGCCTGAACTGGCCCAATTCCTTATGAACATGAGTTTTACAGTCGACGAGCTTGCGGACCTCATGCTGAAGGTCAATGAATCCGATCTCGATCCGATCGAATCCACCAAAGTGTGGATGGAAAACAATAAAGACGTTTGGCAGGACTGGATTCCTGAATAAGCCTTTTTATCGGCTTAAGTGCAGGTTGAGCTCGAACTTCGGTTATTACGCCGAATACGAGCTCGGGCCGACACGAAACCGCCCGTCGCTTTCGCGGCAGGGCGGTTTTTTATTTTCCTTCCGGTTTCAGCTTCCGGCTCTCCCCCTGTTTGAGGGAGAGTATTACGTTTTGTGCCAGTTTTACCCCTAAACCGCTTCTCGAAGCGAGCTCTTGAGTAGTGGCCCGGGC
>CAZJBZ010000499.1:0-2614 GCA_964543975.1 uncultured Spirochaetales bacterium | reverse complement strand
AAATATGGAAGCTAATGAAAACATGACAGCAAACGAAAATGCCAATACCAATACCGCGGCCAACGCGAATATCAATGCCAATACTAATGCCAATGCCAACGCCAATTCTCTGACAAATCTAAATAATCTGCTGAATTTGAACAGCAATACAAACAGCAACAGCAACACCGCCGGAAATACAAATAACGCCAACCAAAACGCCAATACAAATGCAAATAGCAATGCCAATACTAACACAAACACTATTGTGAACAGTACCACCTTAGATACTGACGGGGACGGGCTGACAGACGAAATAGAAGAAGAGGTATATGATACGGATATCCGCAATCCTGATACGGACGGCGACGGATTTTCCGACGGACAGGAAGTTTTGAACGGCTATAACCCCCTTTGCCCTACCGGTAACTCCACCTGCAATCAATTATTATAACAATACAAAAAATCAAAAAATAAATAACCGGGGCACTCGATGCCTCGGTTTTTTTATTTCAAGTCCCTAAAAGCTTTTTTAATCCAGCCAAAGGCCAGTTTATTCCCTTGTATAATCCGCTTGTCCAGCCAAACAATTTCTGCGACGTCATCCATCGGCCGGGGCTTGCCTTTGGCGATCCGGCAGGTATAGGCAAGATTCAAGGTATAAAAACGATATTTTTCATAATATGTATCAGTATATACTCCGAAAAGCTTAATATGGCTTAGTTGAACGCCCAATTCCTCAGAAATTTCCCGGCGCAGTCCGGCAACCGGATTCTCTCCGTCTTCCAGGTATCCTCCGGGGATGTCCAAACTGCCTTTTTTTGGATTAATTTTCCTGCGGGTAATCAAGTATTTTCCCTGGTGTTTTATAAATGCGGAAACTGTTGGTTTAGAATTTTGATAATAGACAAACCAGCAGTTGGTGCAGGAGGGGTATCCTTCAGCCGGATGCCTCAACCTTTGCCCGCAGACCGGACAATATTTGAATATTTTATATTGTTTTTTTTTCATATACCTTAACAACGTTAGCCAGCAGCATTTCCACTGTGACCGGACCGACACCCCCTGGTACGGGCGTAACCCAACCTGCTTTTTCTTTGACTGAATCAAAATCAACGTCGCCTGACGGCTTTCCGCCAATCCGGCTATAGCCGACATCGATGACTATAGCACCTTTTTTTATATACTCAGACTTAATAAAGCCCGGCTGCCCAACTGCAGCCACCAAAATATCCGCCCTTTCTGCCGAAGACGACATTTCAGGATGATCAGGCGAGATTAATTCGGATGTCACTCCGTCCGGTTCCAGTAAAACCCCTATGGGCTCGCTGAATATCCGGCTGTTGGCCACAACTACCATATGCTTACCGTGGAGCGGCTCTGCAGTGCTTTTAATTAGCCTGATTATCCCTGCAGACAGGCCGGGCACGATCCTCGGTCTGCCCCGCCTCAGCAATTCCAAGTTTTCCGGATGGAAGCCATCCACGTCCTTAGCTGGCAAAATTGATCTGATCATTTTATCTTTATTCAGACCGTTGGGCAGCGGAAACTGCACCACGATGCCGTCCACATCCTTGTCCTGATTAAGCTGCCGGATTTTTTCCTCGATTTCGCGCTGCCGTGTATCTGCTGGAAATAAAAACTTGTGGAAATCTATGCCGATATCCTTGGCCGCTTTTTCCTTCAATCCCACGTAGATATGGGATCCTGGGTCATCTCCGGCTAGCAGTATTGCCAGCCCCGGTTTACCTTGCAGACGGCCGACTTTCTCCTTGAGCTCCAGCCTGATCTCTGCAGCTATTTTTCTGCCATCAATAATTTTCATATATGGGGTGGGCGGAAGTCAGCTCAGAAATCTTATCTCGCACCTCCTGCTTGATTATCTCTTTTTTTGGATTATGCAGGGTTTTGGCGATCAAATCAGCTACGACTTTCATTTCTTTTTCCTTGAAGCCCCGGGTTGTCAAGGCCGGAGTTCCCAATCTGATGCCCGAGGGGTCAAAAGGCTGCCTTTTGTCATACGGTACAGTGTTCTTATTTACAGTAATGCCTACCTCATCCAGTACTGTTTCCGCATCCTGGCCGGAAATTTGCTTGTTGGTCAGGTCGACAAGTACCAGGTGGTTGTCCGTGCCGCCCGTCACCAATTCAAATCCCTGGTCAGATAGGTTCTCTGCCAATACCTTGGCATTTTTCACGATTTGTTCCGCGTATTTCCTAAATCCGGGCGCGGCGGCTTCTTTCAGCGCTACGGCGATAGCAGCAGTCTGGTGGTTGTGCGGCCCTCCCTGCAAGCCTGGAAAGACGGCCTTATCAATCCGCTGAGACAGTGAGAGCTTGGAGCCCGCATGGTACACTTCTTTCAAACGATCCTCTTTTTTTGGACACATGATAATCGCGCCGCGCGGGCCACGCAAGGTCTTGTGGGTGGTGGTGGTGACCACATCGGCATGTGGTACTGGAGATTCATGCTGACCGCCGATTACCAGGCCCGCAATATGGGCAATATCCGCCAGCAAATACGCGTCAACCTCTTTGGCAATTTTGGCAAATGCTTCAAAATCTATTCTCCTGGGATATGCCGTAGCTCCACAAATAATTAATTTTGGCCTTTCCTCTTTTGCGCGTTTAAGTA
>CAZJBZ010000498.1:0-2616 GCA_964543975.1 uncultured Spirochaetales bacterium | reverse complement strand
CGTGCCGTCCGGGCTTTTTAACCCTGTTAAACAGCGAGCTTTGCTCGCTCCTGCTTTGCAGGGTTTAACAGGGTAAACTATTTATCCATTTAACTATTTTAAGGGGGTCCCGGGGGCGGTAGCCCCCGGGCGATTGTAATTTTTTAATTAAAATAGTTGAAAAAGCATTAGCTATTTCGGAGTGGGTATTTTTTAAAACTCAAAAAGGAATTTTGTATGAGAGAAAGTCCTGTTTTTGTACAAATCCAGAAAGAAGAACGTCAATTACATGATACAAGAAAGCAGTTATTCGAAAGAATAGAGCAATTGATAGAGAGACCGCTTTTGTCTTATTTCACGAGTTTTCGGTATCCGGTTATGATCGAGGATACTGATGCTGATACGTTAACGGATGTAATCAATTGCATGGACCTTTCGAAAGGATTGGTTGTTATGCTTAATTCTCCTGGTGGCGATGGACTGGCTGCCGAGCGAATAGTTAATATTTTCCGAAGTTTCAGTGCAACGAATGACTTTTGGGTGATTATACCGGGTAAAGCAAAATCAGCTGCAACTATGATCAGTTTTGGATCTTCAAAAATTATAATGAGTCCTGTATCGGAATTAGGACCGGTCGATCCGCAAATAACAATAGATATTCATGGAACACGTAGAAGGTTATCCGTTCACAGCATTTTGCAGAGTTATGATCAGCTGTTTAGAGGAGCCGAAGAGACCGAAGGGAACTTAGAACCGTATCTACAGCAATTGCAGAATTTTGATGCTCGCGAAATAGAAGAATTGAAAAATGCGCGCGATCTTACTTCCGACATATCTGTTAGAATGTTAAAAAGTGGCATGCTTAGTGATAAATCTGAAGAAAAAATAAGAGAATTGATACAGATTTTCTTGAAACCAGCTAAAACGAAATCTCACGGCCGTCCGATTTATAGAAAGGAGGCCGAGAAAGCGGGATTATATATTGAAAAAATTGACGTTACATCGGAATTGTGGCATTATATAAATGAATTGTATGTTAGAACAAACAATTTTGTATCTACCCTAGCAGCAAAAGCTATAGAAAGCAAAGATGATTCGTTTCATGTATCACCACCGATAAGCGATTAAGGGAGACAATATGAAAGGTGCAAAATCCAAATCAGCGACGATCAAATATGAGAAAGCGAAAAAGAACCTCAAAAAAATCGAGAAAAAAGTATCACGTTTCAAAGTTAGAGACAAGATTGCACATAATATAACCACAGGACGCTGGCAAACCGATGAGCATTCCTTCCTTGTCCAAGAATAAAGTGAATATAGCATATATCAATCCAAGGATTTTTCTACTCCAAAACTACATTTATCAATGATTTTTTTATGGCGCTCTATTACGATTTACCGGTCTTTAAGGATGTGTACACTCTTATACTCACGATATTTGAGTATACCAAGGAGTTCCCACGGGAGTATAAGTATTCACTGGGACAGGACATGAAGCGGGACGCTATCACGCTGGTACGGAGTATTTACCGGGCCAATAAAGCCAGGGATAAAACTGAATATCTGGAGGCGTTTCTCGATGACTTCGAAGTCTTGAAATTAGAAGTCCGCCTGTGTGTGGACATGAAAATACTTTCGATTAAAAAACAGGCCGGTCTTTCGGCATTAATGGAGGTAATAGGAAAACAAATTACAGGTTGGCGAAATGCCGGCCCTGTGAAATAGCGGTTTAAAACCGCTCTCCTTTGGGGATTTCACAGGGCCGGTCTGTAACAATAGCCTGAATCCCGGTGGCTACGGGCATCGGGAGCGAGCACGGTTTTGTTTACCCTGTTAAATGCCCAAAGGTCAATCGCTACAAGCGATTATTTAACAGGGTAAAAAGCGATAAAGGGACTGCTCCTCGAGTAGTTAAAAAGCATGGACGGAAAACGCTTTCCGTCCATCACAACACCTTTATACAGCGTGGTTGGCGGCTTCGCTGACAACAACTATTGGAGTTCGTCGGAGAACAATAGTAACAACGCGTGGAACCAGAACTTCAACAATGGCAACCAGAACATGCGGCGCGAAACGTGCAGCGCCGCAACAAGATAAAAGAACAACAATAAACGCGTGCGTGCCGTCAGGGGTTATAAACAAACCGATTTTTGCCGGGACGGAAATGTCCCGGCATCCTTTTAACGAAAACTATGCAACTGGAACTGTTTCCACAGGTAAACCGGTATAACGGACCCATAGCACTTGAAGACCTTTTCGAAGCCTATTTCTCATGCAGGCACAATAAACGCAAAACTGCCGACGCCCTCTCTTTTGAAGTCGATTACGAAAGCAGCCTCATACAGCTGTGGGAAGAGATCAACAACGGGAACTACCGTCCCGGTCGGTCAATCACCTTTATCGTGGACAGACCCGTAAAACGGGAAATATTCGCCGCCGCCTTCCGTGACCGCATTGTCTACCACCTTATCATCGGCAAACTGAACCCCCTTTTTGAAAAGCGGTTTATATTCGACAGCTATTCCTGTAGGCGAGGAAAAGGCACTCACTTAGGCATAGTGCGCCTGGACCGGTTCATCAGACAATGTTCACACAACTATACCCGTGACTGCTACATCCTTAAGCTGGACATTAAAG
>CAZJBZ010000497.1:0-2640 GCA_964543975.1 uncultured Spirochaetales bacterium | reverse complement strand
GAAAACAACCTTTGCAAAAAAACTTTCCATACAGCTGCGGGTTGTCGGTTTTAATCCCGTCTCCATATCACTCGACGATTACTTCGTCCCCCGTCATCTTAATCCAATAGATGAAGAAGGCAACTACGATTTTGAAGCCCTTACCGCTTTGGATGTTGACCTGTTAAATGAACATCTGCTGCAGTTATTTGATGAGAAAGAAGTAATCATTCCTAGTTTTGATTTTAAAACCGGGAACAGAAAAACAGAAGGAAAACCGCTTAGGCTCTATGACCGTTCCATACTCATCATTGAAGGTATTCACGGGCTCAATGATGGACTAACACACCTTATCGGTCCTGAGAAAAAGTATAGAATCTACGTCTCCGCTCTCACCCAACTCAATTTGGATGATCATAACAGAATTTCAACGACGGACAACCGTCTCTTACGGCGGATCGTAAGAGATTATAACTTTCGCGGATATACCGCTGATGAAACATTACAGCGTTGGCCTTCCGTTCGAAGAGGAGAAAATAAAAATATTTTTCCCTTTCAAGATAATGCGGACTCGGCCTTCAATTCCGCGTTAGATTATGAACTTGCGGTTTTAAAAACCTATGCCGAACCGCTTCTTAAAACGGTAAAACCGTATCATGAGTTGTATAATGAAGCAATTCGTCTTACCAGCTTCTTGAGTAACTTTACCTCACTTGCCCCGCCCTACGTGCCTGAGGAATCCATACTGCGCGAGTTTATCGGCGGAAGCGGTTTTCGATATTAGCCGAGATTCTTTCAAAATGGGATTATGAGGCAGCTAACCACATGGAAGGGCGCCGGACCCCCTCCTTCACCAGTGCAAGAAAATGTTCTCGCCTGATAAAACGAGCGCCTAAGTTTTCCAAATGGGTTGTGTGCACTTGGCAATCCACAAGCGATAGTCCTTTCGACAGCAATCGTTGTACCATCGTAATAAACGCGATTTTAGAACCGTTCGAAACAAGGCTGAACATCGATTCACCAAAAAAACAAGACCCCAAGGACACTCCGTACAGGCCGCCGACCAGCTCCCCCTTATCCCAAACTTCAACACTATGAGCATATCCTAAGTGATGAAGTTTTTCATACGCTTCTACCATTTCCCGTGTAATCCACGTACCGTTTTGATCCTTGCGCGGAATAGAGCCGCAGATCCGTATAACCTGTGAAAAATCCCGGTCAAAGGTGACGGAAAAGTGACCTTTCTTCCGTATCTTTCGCGTAGATTTCGATACATGCAGCTCATGAGGAAAAAGAACGAACCTCGGTTCCGGTGACCACCAGAGAATCGGCTCGCCGCTGCTATACCAAGGGAATATCCCCTGTTTGTAAGCGGAAAGGAGCATTCCCGGAGAAAGATTGCCCCCCACGGCCACGATTCCTTCAGGGGTCGCGTTTTCCAACGGAGGAAAACGGAATTCACTCTTTTCATTGAGATAGGGGAAATTACCCCGCATTTTTTGATGTTATTCGAATCACAATATCGTCGTCTTCGACATCAGCAACGGCGGAACCTCCGTTTATGAGATCTCCGAAGAGAACGGCATCGACAAAGAACGATTTGAGCTTGTCTTGGATGAGTCTCGAAATATTCCTTGCTCCGAAATCATGAGAGTACCCTTTCTCCGCAAGCCATCGTCTCGCGTTATCGGTTACCGTAAGCGTTACCTCTTTTTCAACAAGCTGTTCTTTGAAGAAGGCAATTTCCTTATCGACGATCTGTAAAACTATCTCCTCATTGAGTCTGCCGAATTTGACTACTTTATCCAGTCTGTTTCTGAACTCGGGTGAAAAGGTCTTCTCCACCGCGTCCTCGACAGCAGAATCATTGATCTTTCTTTCACCAAACCCTATCAGCGGTTTTCCGATATCCCGGGCACCGGCGTTGGACGTCATTATAATGATAACATTACGAAAATCGGCTTTCCTGCCGGTGTTATCGGTAACGGTAGCATAATCCATCATCTGAAGCAGAACATTAAAAACATCCTGATGGGCCTTCTCTATCTCATCTAAGAGCAAGACCGCGTGGGGAGTTTTCCGTATCGCGTCCGTTAATAGTCCACCTTCTTCGTATCCGACATATCCCGGAGGTGAACCGATAAGTCGAGCAACGGTATGTTTTTCCTGATATTCGCTCATATCAAAACGATGCAGTGCGATACCCAATATCTCGGATAGCTGCCGTGCCAATTCGGTCTTGCCTACACCTGTCGGGCCGACAAAAAGGAAAGAGGCAACCGGCTTATTCGGTTCGCGAAAACCGGCCCGGGACTGTTTTACCGCCTGAATAACCGCCGAGAGTGCATCGGCCTGTCCGAATACCCGCTCCGAGAGTTTCGTTTCCAAATCCTTCAGCCGATCACGCTCACTTACACTTACCGATTTTATAGGTACCCTGGCGATTTTGGCCACAACTCTCTCTATATCGCTTTCAGATATCTCGACAGGGTCCGAATCCTCCTGCTCCTCTTTAAAGGTGGTCATCCGGCTGTACGCTCCGACCTCATCGATAACGTCGATTGCTTTATCGGGAAGGTACAGATCGTTGATGTACTGGATCGACAGATCGACCGCCGCGTTAAGAGCTTGATCGGAGAAAGTCACATGATGATACTCCTC
>CAZJBZ010000496.1:0-2668 GCA_964543975.1 uncultured Spirochaetales bacterium | reverse complement strand
AGACGAGGATAATCTCATCCACGTCGAAGTACTGCCCCACCCCGTCACCGTCGTTGTCGGCAATCTCCGTGCCCAGATAGTTCTCCGCTTCCGGGTCCACGATGTTGTCGAACGGATGGGGACAGGAAAAGATGAGCACGGCCGCGACCGCGATAAGAAGGATGGTTTTTATCGGCGGGAGAGTCCAGGTCCCAGCCGGCTGCCCGGTAGTCCGTCGACACTTTGCACTATTCCGTTCTCGTCTCATCACTCACCCTCCCGTACTCTTCTGATTTCGGCATCGATCCGGTCGATCTCCTCCCGCTGTTTCTCCGGGTTCGGCCCCGCCGCGAACAGGAGAACGGAAATGCCTAAGCTTAAACCCCCGGTACCCGCGGAAACATACGTTAAGATGTCGGTGGAGAGCGACTGCACCTCGTTTAGCTCCTCTTCGGTCATACTATGCTCTTCAGCGAGATACCGCCCCGCCTCCTCCACGTCTCGCGCCAATCGGGCGTAGAGCCGCTCCTTCTCCTGCTCCTCCTTTTTCGAGCGGGCCGTCTCCAGAAGCTCATCCGTCCCCTCAATCATATCGGGAAAAGTATACAAGGCGTCGGCCAGATCGGTTGTAAGCCGCTTGACCTCCTCTATTGTGCTTTCTTCGATCGGGCCGGCTGAAGCCACCTTTTCCCGAAGCCCGGTAAACCGGGCTTCCAACCGCCCGCGGACACACTCTTCCGTATAGGAGAGGTCCGGGGCCAAACGGTACCGTTCATTTTTCGATAGGGTCACATCCATAGTCCGCGTAACGTAGTTCTCCCCTTCCACTGTAACCGCGTAGCTCCCCGTCCACACAGGCGAGAGCCTGCCGCTGCCGCGGACCACCTCGCGAAAATCTTTCCCCGTTATCTCCGCACTCGCGCCTTCCGGCAGGGAGTAGTCGATGGTACCGAAGGCGCGCGGATACGCCTCGATCCTGGAGGACTCCCCGGCGGCGATCTCCACCTCGTCCTCCCAATAGAGCCCCTCTCCTTCCAGGGTCAGGGTGAACCGTCCCACCCGCAGGTCGCGGAAAAAGCCGTCGTCGAGAGGGCCCAACCGGTCGCCGTCCACAAACACATCCACATCCGATTCACTCGATTTAATGAACAGGTTCCCGTAGACCCGCTCCAGCGCAAGGGTCATCTCACCGATACCCGCTCCGACATCCGCCATCCGTTCCGCGTACAGGTCCCCCTTGCGCGCCTCGATCCGGATGCGGCCCAGCGGCACCTTGGAAAAAAGCTCCGGGCTCCTCCCCTTTTTCACCCCGTTGATGAAGATGTCCGCCCCGGACGGTTCGGTATTGATGAACAGCTCCCCGAACTCCCGGGCGATCCGCTCCTCCGCTCCGCTCGGGGCAACCGTCAGACCGGCCAGCTTGAACGCCAACAGCTCCACCTTCTCCGTCATCTCGTTGATCGTGGCCGCGGTCACCTTGTCCGCCTTGATGTTCTGCCCCGTCTCCACATCGATTATCTTCGCGTTGATGATGAATTGGCCGCCCACCGAAGAAAAGGTCCCCAGCACGATCCGGTCCGCGGCCAGAAGCCGCCCGAACTCCACCGCGCACGCCTCGTCGGTACAGTCCTCCAACGCGTACTTCTGCGCCTCCACGATCTCCTGCACCCGGTTCTGCTCGATCACCTGGAACGCTTCCGTGTTGACCAGTCCCGTCTCGAACAACTCGGTCAACACCTTGCTCTCCCGCTCCGACACCCCCACCGGATTGAGGGGGATGACCGCGATCCTGGGGTTCGATTGGGCGAAAATCGTTCCCGCGGTCAGAAAGAGAAAAAATGTGAATACGATGAAAAAGAAGGTGAGGCGTTTCATTGTTCAAACTCCTGCATAGTCTTGTAGGTTCAGAAGCAGACATATCGATCGTCGCAGCCGTTTCCCCGCGCCCCCACGACAGACAACCCATACCTGCTTTCCCTAAGTCTATCGAAAAAAACAGGGTGTCAAGGTTTTTAATGGATTTGGCCCGGATTCTGGCCGATCCGAAGCGCGAGTCGCGGTGCGGGCTGTAGTGCGGCCTGTAGTGCAGATCGTTCGGTCCCCCGGTCCGGTCCACGGTCTTCAGGGTATCTTCGGCAATGGAGAGAAGCAGCAACCCCGTTTCCCCTGTTTTATAACGAGAGACGGAGGAACACCGGCATGAAAACAAACTCACAACAGGTATCACAAGACTCGGTCTGGAAAGACGTCATAGAAGAACTCTTCGAAGATTTTTTAGCATTTTTCTTCCCTCAAATGCATCGGGACATTGATTATTCAAAAGGATACGATTTTCTGGACAAAGAACTGCAAAAAATAATGGATCGGGATGAGGTGGGAAAACGGTACGCGGACAAACTGGTAAAGGTATTTCTGAAATCGGGGGCGGAAAAGTGGCTGCTCATCCATATCGAAGTGCAGGGGTATAAGGAAAAGAATTTTGCCGAAAGAATCTTCATCTACACCTATCGGATTTTCAACAGGTATAACAGAGAGGTAGTGAGTGCCGTAATTTTGACCGACCCGGACCCCGACTATAGGCCGAACCGCTACTGTAGGGAGCGATGGGGTTTCAGGCTCGATATGGAGTACCCATAACGGCAGTCCAGAACCGCCACGGCCGACCGCTGCGGGGCGAGCAGAATCACTG
>CAZJBZ010000495.1:0-2675 GCA_964543975.1 uncultured Spirochaetales bacterium | reverse complement strand
TAGATTTGGGATGAGGTCCGCGCGGCGCTGCAGTTGATTGTCAATTTCCGCCCACGCGGCATCGATTGTTTCTTCCATGGCTACCAGATTGTTCCTCATGTTGATATAGACAACTACCGCAATGAGGATTAAAAGGATGACAATGCCAAGAGAAATGAGAGCTGTTCCTTTTTTTGCCGGTGTCATATACTATTCCTCCCCTTAAAAACCTCTGGAGGCCCCGCCGCCTCCGAAACTTCCCCCGCCGAAGCCGCCGCCGCCGAAGCCGGAAAAATTACCGGATGAAGTACCGGAACCGAAACCTCCGCCGTAATGCCCTCTTCCGCGGGCGGCACTGAGAAAGATCATCGGCCATAGAAACCGACCGCCGCCGACTAAGAAAAAAATAATCAACGGTACAAGGACGCGAAGAAGTGACGCGGCGCCTCCGCTCCTGCTGCTTGTGTATTGCCTGCTTTCCGATAATTGAAAATTACCTAAATCGACATTGTATTCATCGGCAATAATGCCCGCTACCGCTTCCGTTCCTTTAACCATACCGCTGCTGAAGTCACCCTCACGAAACGCGGGGAGCATCGATTTGTCCATGATTTCTCCCGCTAACCCATCCGGGATTGCTCCTTCGAGCCCGTATCCGACTTCTACGCGGAACCGTCGTTCATTCATCGCTAAACTGATAACTACACCGTTATCCTCTCCTTCACTGCCCACACCCCACTCTTCGGCCAAAGCGATGGAAAACTGTTCAATACTGCCGTAAGGGGCGAAGGAATCCACGGTAACAACGGCTATTTCGGCGCCGGTTTCTTTTTCGACAACACTGCAGATTTCCGTTATCCGATTTTCCGCCTGCGAGCTGATGACATTTGCAAAATCGTTGACATATCCCTGAGGATTTGGAAGATCTTGGGCGGACAGCGGTAACAATGCGGTCCAAGAGAACAAGAGAATCAAAACGGATATACGCGTTGATTGTTTTCGTTTCATGTGGCTTTGCCCATGGAATCAACGATTGTTACCAACTCCTGCAAAGCTGTTAGAAGACGCGCGGCAAGGTCATCAACATCGGTTTTTTCACCGTCGCGGAAGCGAAGAAGGTCTTCAAATGGGCCGGTGTTAAAAGAAAACTGCTCTTTGAGAAGCGAAAGCACCTCGTTGCTGCTGCCGGGAACCGGTGTAACCCCTTTTAACCGAAGTAACCCGCGAAAGAGGCTGCTGAAAGAACCGAATGAGGTTTTTAAATTTTTACCTAAAATTCGTGATTTTCCTTCGGACCCCGTTATCAGCTGTCGTAACGAATTAACATTCCCGCGAAGGTGGTGTTCCAATTGATGACGCAGATTGTTGGTAGTTAAATCCAGTTTATCGGTAACATCTTCACCGTGGAGCACTTTGTAATCGTCCGCCAAGTCCATATATTCCATGGGAAAGACGTCCGCCGAATTGAGAAACTCCTGTTTTCGTAAGAGCAAAGGGGTTATATGATATGTATTGATCAATTTACGGCACTCTTTACCGAAACGATTAATCTGGTCGAATTCCGAGCGGTCCAGAATAATGAGGATGTTAATATCCGAAATTCCCACCTGAAAATTGCCCCTGATATAACTCCCGTAGAGAAGTACGGAATCAAGATTGTTATCAAAAATCTGCCGCACTTTTTCAATGAACGTGTGTTCGACCGCTTGTTGGATTGCCTCTATGTTTTTTGCCATGATAAAAGAGTATAGTATGGTTTTATTTTTTTTTCAATGAGTCGGCGGGTAAAAAGAGGTGCAGAGTGGGGGGTACACCACGCCAAGCTTTATGCTTTCCACGATTCTTTCAGTCAAAAAAATGGAAGAGAGGTAATATACAGTATGAAATATTCACAGGCAAAACAGGGAAGAACGTTCATTATTCGTTTGGAAGACGGCGATATTCTGCATCAAACAATAGAAAAATTCGCCGATGAGCAGGGAATAAAACGCGCAACGCTTATTGTTGTAGGCGGGGCTGATAAGGGCAGCGTTCTGATCACCGGTCCAAAGATCGGCAGACCGGAAACGGACGGAGGTGAAGGTCCATCTATTACGCCTATGGAAATAGAACTCGATGAAGTGCATGAGATCGCCGGGGTCGGTACTCTTTTCCCGGATAAATCGGGAAAACCGATAGTGCATATGCATATAGCCGGAGGACGAAGGAGCAGTGCCGTTGCCGGCTGTGTGCGCAGGGGTGTGCGCGTTTGGCATGTTATGGAGGTGGTCCTCACCGAAATTATTGACACCGATGCGTACCGTAAACACGATACCGAAACCGGTTTTGAATTGTTGGAGCCTTAGGACACGTATCCCTCTTTTAATCGGCACGCGTAACCATGAAAATAGACCGGTAACGCCGTTCTATTTTCATGAAAGGCGTGAACTTTTTTCAAAATAAGAATAGGTGGCACTTTCAAAAATGTCAATTAATTATATTATAAGCATTCACCTATTGTAAACCTGATAAAATAGTGATTTTTGCAAGTGCCGGACTTAAAAAACTTTTTTTTCCTTGACATCCGTGTTGATTTAATGCTTTTATTATAGGAAAGGATGAAGGTGCGTTTGCATAGAAGAGCAGATGGATCGTTCTGTATTTAAAAAAAACGGAATCCTCATTGTTTTCACTTTTTTTATTCTATTTTTACTGAC
>CAZJBZ010000494.1:0-2718 GCA_964543975.1 uncultured Spirochaetales bacterium | reverse complement strand
TTTTCTTTATCGCGGCCGTTTTACCTGCCCAAGATGAGGATGAAGAGTCTGAAGAACAAACCATAGAAGAGCTCTATTTACAAAGCGCCGAAATGAGTGTTATCCGCGAGCAGGCTGTAACTGTAGACAGAGAAATGAAACTCTTGGCTTTGGAGAATATGGAAGAACTGATAAATGACGGGAAGGTTGATGAAAATTCCGCGGACGCTTTGTATCTGCTTGATTACTTAGCGGTTGAGGGTGTTGCAAGAGAGGTCCGGGTTAACGGACGTTTAATCAACTACTTCCCTGAGGTGCGAAGGAAGGCGTGCGACCTTCTTGGTCAAATTGGAGGAGAAACTGCCAAGAATACACTGCTTGATGTTCTGGATAAAGACCCTGAACCCATGGTCCTCTCGGAGGCTGCATATGCTCTGGGGAAAATCGGTATTAATGAGAAAGAACACGTTGCAGAAGCTTTAGCGTTTAGAATTAAAGAGCAGACTGTTATCGCTCCTGATAATAATTTTGCTTTTTCTGTCCTCTTAGCGTTTGAGAAGCTTGCCGCAGCTAATAACGGTCTGAAGACTCCTGATGTCTATAACGCCCTTATTCAAATTGCGCAAGGAAATTATGTGCGAGATGTCCGGCTGAAAGCCCTCGAGGTTATGGATACACTTCGTTCCTATTAAAGCGAGGTTTTCTGTTCGCGCAGAAGCTCTTCCAGCCACTTTATTTCTGCCTCTATTTGATACATCATTTTTTTTACAATAATGTATTGAAAATGGTTGCCTAACGGTGAAACTGTGGTGAGCTGTTTTTTGTATCTTTCATAGATTCTCGAAACTACATCCAACTGTCTTTGTAATGCCGTTACGGCTTTATTCTCATCCTCGCCGTCGAGAAAGAGAAGGAGAAGAGAGAAATCATCCTTTACGGAGAAATGAGTTTTTTTTGGAATTTTGTTTATCCACTTTTTGAACGTCTCTTTACCTTTCTCTGTAATGGAATAAACATATTTATCAATTGCCTTTTTACCGGATTCCTGATGTTTGGTAACACACCCTGTCTCAGTTAATCTTCGAAGAGTTGGATATAACTGACCGTAAGAGATCGGCCACACATCCCCAAGATTGCTTTCAAACTTCTGCTTTATTTCATACCCGTAATGGGGGTCATCGAGTAATAATCCTAAAACTGCATATTTTAAAGACATGGGGGCCTAAAAAAGAGGATAATTAGATTTTATTTATATAACGAGAACTGATTTTCTTTCGCCATTCAAGATCTAATTCATTGTTTTCATATTGAATGCGTTTTCTGATAAAGAAGTTCCTCTTTCCATTTCCCGGTTTTTGCCGCACAATGCCGAAACTGCCGTTTCCAAGATAACAAATTTTTTCGTGATTACCTAAAGATTCATTCAATGATAAATAGGCCAAAACACAATCAAAATGGGCAGGTTTGCCGTCTTTTTTATCGGCAATAGCGGTGTTCAAATTACGTATCGTCTTTCCGCAGATTGAACAGGTTGGAAGATTCACCCTATTAACTTTTTTTTCCGATTCTCGACATTGAGAGTTGTTACGGTTTGATCGCCTTCTATTATTGCTTGGCATTCTATTCCTCGTTCATATCGATGAATTCTTTAGTTAGAACGTGGGCTATTCGCTGAATGGCCAGAGTAAGGTACTTTTCATCGTCAATCTTCTTTTTTAATTCGGCCAACTTGATTGGATCGGTTTTTTTTGCTATTCGTATCATATTACACCGCTCTCCGTAAAAACATCCTCGTAATGTTCGATTGTTCGAATAGTGCCTGCAACGTAAAGAACATCAAATCGAATTGGTCTGTTTTCATACCTTTCATTTTGTTTAAGAAATGTTTTTGAAGCTTGGATTATTTTGTTTCTTTTTTTTTGATCAACAGCATATTCCAAGCCATCGGACGCATAGGAGTTCCATGTTTTGACTTCAAAAAAGACGATGTCGTCCCTCATTTCAGCTATTATATCTATTTCTCCGTGTAACGCTTTAAAATTCCGGGCAATAATTTGATAACCTTCATGTTCTAAATACAATGCAGCTAAATCTTCGCCTCTTTTGCCTTTTTCAGTACTATTCATTATCACCACTTTTTTCAATCTCTTGAGGATTTATTGCCCTCGTGATAAAGATACTCTTATCCTCTAAAAGGTTGACGACAATATCCTCTTTAACACACTTTTCGCCATGTGAATCAACGATTAATTTTACTGTCGGCCTAAGAGGAGCGTCACTGTGTGTGCTGATTACTCGTCCTATACCGGCATCGTTTAATAACACAATGCTCCCAATGGGATAAATTCCCATGGTCTTAATAAAGATTTTTAGGATTTCGCTGTCAAATCTTCTCGAATTATCGTTTAAGAGCTGACGCATTGCTCTGTAACCTATCATCGAATTTCGATAGGGGCGTACACTTACCATGGCTTCGAAGGCATCACACACCGATAAGATACGCGCGGAAAGTAATATGTTTTTACCGGACAGTTTCTTAGGATATCCTTTTCCATCCCATCGTTCATGATGCTGCATGGCAATTTGACCCACCTCTTCAGGATACTTCAATGTCTTTGAAATAATCTGATACGCGTGAACAGGAGGAGAATGCATTACTTTCATCTCTTCATGGGTCAGTTTACACTCCTTTTCTAAAATCGCTTGCGGAATTTTCATCATTCCAATATCGTGAAGAAG
>CAZJBZ010000493.1:0-2742 GCA_964543975.1 uncultured Spirochaetales bacterium | reverse complement strand
AGGCAATAAGACGGAACGGAAAGCGATCAATATGGGGGAGCAGGTTCCGCTTCGAGACCAAGAAGTGGAAAACTGGGAATTCTTCAAATCGCTTCCCTATCCTGATCGGGAGAATCTCAAGATTCATACGACAAAAGGTTCTCAGCTGTTAGAGCCGCTGTTTGAGTTTTCCGGTGCTTGTGCCGGGTGTGGAGAGACTCCCTATGTCAAACTGATGTCTCAGCTCTTCGGTGATAGAATGATTATCGGAAACGCAACCGGATGTTCCTCCATCTATGGAGGAAACCTCCCGACCACACCGTACACACCTCGCGAAGATGGACGCGGTCCATCATGGTCCAACAGTCTGTTCGAAGATGCGGCGGAATTCGCCTTCGGTATGCGTCTTACAGCCGATAAACTCAACGAATACGCGTTGGAGCTTGTCAACCTGCTTCACTCGAGCGGTTCCGACGGCTTGGACAAAGATATTCTTAAAAGCATCAAAGAAAACAAACAAGCCAACTTTCAGGAAATTGAACAACAACGGGCCTGGGTCGATAAACTAAAACCCCAATTGGAAAAATGTTCGGCAGACGGCGCAAAAGAACTGCTTGCCTCGGCCGATTATTTGATTAAGAAATCTGTATGGGCATTAGGCGGTGACGGCTGGGCCTATGATATCGGCTACGGCGGTTTGGACCACGTTTTGGCGTCCGGAAGAAACGTCAATGTCCTTGTCTTGGATACGGAAGTCTATTCCAATACCGGCGGGCAGATGTCGAAAGCTACTCCTACCGGCGCCATTGCAAAGTTTGCAGCAGGTGGTAAAGGTCTTATGAAGAAGGACCTCGGCTTGATGGCGATGACCTACGGATATGTGTATGTAGCGCGAATTGCCATGGGCTCTAACCGAATTCAAACGATAAAGGCGTTCTTAGAAGCGGAAGCGTATGACGGACCATCGATCAAATCGCCTACAGCCACTGTATCGCGCACGGCATCAATATGACGAAAGGTACGGATCAGCAGAAACTGGCGGTTAATTCCGGGGTATGGCCGCTGTACCGCTACAATCCCCTCAGTAAAGCGGAAGGGAAGAACCCGTTGACCCTCGATTCGAAAGAGCCGTCGGTCGACGTTGCAGACTATATTTACAACGAGGTCCGCTACCGATCGCTTAAACAGAGTAATCCCGAGCGAGCGGAAAAACTTCTCAATCAGCTTAAGGAAGGCGTCGATTACCAGTACAAACGGTATAAGGCCCTCTCGGAGCAGCCGTTTTAGCTAAAAGGCGATACGCAGCAATAGGTAAAAAGTGAATGATAAAGCGCCCGGGTGACTATTACTTGGGTGCTTTTTTTTGCATCACATTATCTTGGATTTTTAGAGGGGATTATTTATAACGGAGGGTTCTATAATGCTAGAAACACAAATAATTTTTGCTCTATCGTTTTTCTGTTGAAATAAACACTCTATTCCTGGACTATTTCAGCCGAATAACCCAGCTTAGAGACAATCTCTTCGATCTTATTTAACACGGATTCATCCCCATCAAAATCTACATAAATTTTTTTCTCTCCGGCATCCACACGGATATTCTTTACTCCTTTCATTTTTCTCCCATTGTGTTCAACGGCATGTACACATGACGCACAATTAGCACCGTGTAAATCGAGAATTCCTTGTTTTATTGGTTTATTATTACTATTCATGTATTAAATGTACAAAAGATCGCGCCGCGGGTAAAATTAAATTTTAAAGGGGCAGGATTCAGTTCCCTTGTTGACCGTATTGATGAAAACAGAGTAACGTATGGTGGTGCAATTCGAAGCTCAATATCGCATTAGCAGACAGGAGTTATACAACATTTAGCGATGATTACTTTGGATTTTTTAGTCCTACTTGGAGCACTGATACTTGCCATAGCTCTCATTCCCTCTTTTCTGATTACAATTAGATTACCCTCATCTCCTACGAAAAAATATTGGATAGTGCTATCGTTCCTCATTTTCTTTTTCATAATTGGTTATATTCTCTTCTTTTTCGTCCAAGAGATCGATCAGTTTAAATATGAGCATTTAATCGTTCCTCTGGTTTTTTTCAGCGGGGCCTGTTTTGTCTTTTTAATTTCTTTTTTATCACTTCACACATTACAAGCCATCCAAAAAATAGATATTTTAGAGAAAGAAAACATTACCGATCCGCTCATGTCGATTTATAATAGGAGGTGTTTTGAAGATCGTTTAAAAGAGGAGATATCCAGGGCAAAACGCTACGGTTTAACGTTATCCTTAATCTTGATTGATATCGACAATTTTAAAAATATAAATGATAGTTATGGACATCATACTGCCGATCTTGTCTTGAAAAAAATCGGTTCAATTCTAAGCTCTTCAATTCGGGATGTTGATATACCGGCGCGATACGGTGGAGATGAAATTGCAATTATAAGTCCTAACAACGACCAACAGGAAGCAGTTGCCCTGGGTCTAAGGCTTAGAAATACGATTGCCGATCATGATTTTTGCAACGACATTTCATCTCTTCCCCCATCTTTTCATTGTACAATAAGTGTAGGTGTAGCGGCCTTTGACAAAAATCATCACTATTCGGAAGATTTATTAAAATCAGCGGACAGAGCACTCTATGAAGCGAAGGCACGAGGAAGAAACCAAGTGTGTTCATACGGGGAGTGCGTTGACTGAAATAAAAAATGCCCGGCGATGTCCTACTCTCCCGCCTTTCGGCAGTACCATCGGC
>CAZJBZ010000492.1:0-2808 GCA_964543975.1 uncultured Spirochaetales bacterium | reverse complement strand
GCTGCGGGGAATGATGGTGCCGGTAATCGATTACTCACGGGGTTTTTGCGAATATGAATGTAATAAATGCAGTCATGTCTGCCCTTCACAAGCGCTCGTGCCCTTATCGTTATCTGAGAAGAAGCGGACCAAAATCGGTACCGCCGTATTAAGAATCGAAGATTGTGTCGTTTTTATGAACAGAGAAGATTGCGGAGCGTGCGCGGAGGTCTGTCCCACCCACGCGGTGGCCACGGAACCGAGAGAAGGCCTTTTCTTTCCCGTTATGGACGACGCCCCCTGTATCGGATGCGGGGCTTGTGAATATGCCTGTCCGGCTTTACCGAAGGCGATTGTTGTCGATCCGGAGGCGATTCACGGTACGGCCGCTCCCCCGAAACAGTTATCGTCCGGGAAGGTAAAAACTTCGGAAGGAGATGCCGGAAATCAAGGACAGCGTGCAGGGAAAAACAGGCAGGACGACGCTGATAAACGGGAGACATCTCCGCAAGACGCGACAGCGGAAGAGTTCCCCTTTTAACAGCCCGCTTCCTCTCTTGGATAAAGAGGCCTGTTTTGTATAGAATTAAACGGTCGAATACATGGTGTTATGCGGCTACAAATTTAGTTAAGGGAGGTAATTGCAAAAACCGTCATTTTAGCCGTGTAAAAAAAGCTAAATGCTTTTAATATAAGTAATTGAAATTTTTGCAATTATCGAAAACCACTATTTTGAAAGAGACTAAAGGAAGAGTAATTGATGAATCACAGTTATAAACCGATACACAGTATCGCTTGCGGAGTACTTCGTTTAGATATGGCTGAAGTAGCCCGAAAAACGGGTGTAGAAATAAGTGAAGAGTATTTAGAAGGGGGGCTGCATAGCGTTCCTACTGAATTACGGAAGCAGGTACAGGAGAGGATAGATGCCGCTTCGGAAAGCGGTGTGGTTACAAAAATCATGATCGGATACGGTATTTGCGGACGAGGAACGGCCGGTCTGTACGCTCGTAATGTCCCTCTTGTCATACCGAAAGTGCATGATTGTATCGCGCTCTTTTTAGGTTCGAACAAAAAATATCGTGAGGAGTTCTCAAAGAACCCCGGCACCTACTATATATCGGCAGGCTGGTTTGAAGAAAAGGTTCAACCGACAAGCGGTAGGAATGAGAAAACCATTTTCAACGAAAAGGCCCGCGGAAATGATCTGCGGAACCTCAGCTATGACTATCTTGAACAGCAGTACGGAACGGACAACGCGGAAGAGATAACCAAGTTTTATAACAGCTGGAAAAAGAACTATAAACGGTCCGTTTTCATCGATTCCGGCGCGGGAGATAAAGAGAAGTACGCGGCGTACGCGCGGGACTTAGCGGATGAATTCGGTTGGAACTATGAGGAGATCATCGGTACCGGTGACCTGCTCGAAAAACTTATAACGGCCGACAAGGATTCGGAGGATATCCTCTGGGTCCCTCCGGACCATGTTACCGAGTTCAACGCGATGACCAAACAATTAATGGCGGTTCCTCAATGGAAAACGAAAAAAGAAAAAGATGAAGTTGCAGCTGAAAGTACACAAACCGGACCTTTATCGACGTTGGATTCAGATTCTCAGGCCTCTATTCAAACCGACCAGGAACCCTCTGAGCGTGTTCTCCGAGTCAGGAAGAAGAGGAGAATGGGTCTGGGAATTGACGCGGGCGGGACCTATACCGATGTTGCTGTCTATGATTTTGAACGGAAAAAAGTGTTGAGCAAAGGCAAGGCGCTAACGACACGATGGGATTTTACCATCGGAATTGAGAATGCCATCGACCGGCTTCAGCCGGGTCTCCTTCCGTCGATAGACTTGGTTTCAGTTTCAACTACCTTGGCGACAAATGCCATCGTGGAAGGGCACGGCCAGAAAGTGGGGCTCCTTCTCATGCCCTCCGGGGTGATCGATCAGGATAAAATTGAAAATAGTCCGGTTGCCGTTATCAAAGGAAAATTGAACATCAGCGGCACTGAATTGGAACCTATCGATCCGGAACAAATTGCTCGCATCGCGTTAGAGATGAAGGAGAAAGACGGCGTCAGCGTTTTTGCGGTTTCCGGTTACGGCGGTTCGGTCAATCCTGTCCATGAGTTAAAAGTGAAGAAAATTCTTATTGAAGAAACCGGTCTCTACGTTTGCTGCGGCCATGAGTTGTCCGATCTTCTCAATTTCTATGTCCGGGCGAATACCGCGGTATTAAACGCCCGAATTATTCCTCTGTTGGAGAAATTTATTCAGGATGTGGAACGGTCTCTCCTCGAGCGTGGGATAAATGTTCCTATTATGGTGGTAAAAGGCGACGGCAGCCTTATGAGTACCGAATTGGCCCAGTACAGACCGATCGAAACCATTCTTTCCGGTCCGGCGGCCAGTATTGCCGGGGCGCGCTTTTTGACGGGAGTCGAGGATGCCACCGTTATCGATATCGGGGGAACAACGTCGGATATCGGATGCATAAATCAGGGCGCGGTCGAGGTATGCCCTCAGGGGGCTTCAGTCGGTGGATGGCGGACCCACGTGAAAGCGCTCAACATGAGTACGGTGGGGCTCGGTGGTGACAGTTCCATTCAGGTAGAGGACCAGGAGGTCATTATCGGACCTCGAAGGATTGCTCCTCTCTCCTGGTTGGCGCAGGACAGCGATATTACCTAAGCTCTCCATTTTGTGGAAGAACATCGCGACGACTATAGTGCCTCTTCAAAACCCCTTCAATTTTTTACGCTTACAGGTTCCGGCGAGGAGTTGAACTTGTCGAGTGATGAAAGGGCGGTCGTCGAGGCCCTTCAGCG
>CAZJBZ010000491.1:0-2822 GCA_964543975.1 uncultured Spirochaetales bacterium | reverse complement strand
CACCTATACAATCGTTCACATTTCGAATCCCCACAGCTTACATTTGGAATTGCTTCTCCCTCTATTGTTCATTTGACATACATTGCTTTTCTGATATAATGTTACGAAACATTTTATAGTAATACGTAAGATAAAGGAGGATATACATGAAAACAAAAGCACTAGCAGGTATTGTGTGTCTCCTCGCGGCAGCGGTGTCGTGGGGAATGGGTCAGCAAGAAGTAAAAAGAGACGAAGAAAAAACGATTCTAAAAATCGGGACCCCTAACGAAGTCACATCAGCAAGCGTTTTCAGTGACTACTATCTCGGCATTTTTGCCCACATTTCAAACCCGCCCCTTATGAAAATGGACCAAAACGGAAATTTAGTCGGACAAACTGCTGAGAAGGTAGAAGTCTCCGAGGACAACAGAGTGTGGACATTCTACATCAGAGATGATCTGTATTGGAGTGACGGTACAAAAGTAACTCCCGAAGATGTCCGCTTTTCAATCGAATACACCGGCGAGCATAATCCGAACGCACGATGGATAAAAGACACACTCGAACAGGCCGAAGTTAAGAACGGTGACCGGGTCGTCCTTACGTTTACCAAACCGTATACCCGGCTCCGTCTCGAGTTTGCGACCTACAACATTTTTCCAAAACATGTGTATGAGCATGTCGATAATCCCATGCGGCATACCAACGCAGGGGAAAATAGAGGATTCGGTCCGTTCTATATAGAGAAAATCGATTTGGACGCCGGTGTCATTACCTTTGCGAAAAATACATATTGGAAGGGAGAAGCTCCCGCACTCGACGGAATTGAAATCCATATGTACAAGAACACGGATGTCCTTTCTCTGGCACTCGAAAACGGTGATGTGGATACCTACTACAAATACGCCTCATCGTACCCATACGCAAACATCATCAGGCTCGAGAAAACCGGAAATTTCGACTTCGCAAAGAACTTGAATATGGGACTGGTTTTTCTTGCATTCAACGTACGAGACGGAGTTACCGCTGATCGACGATTCAGAGAAGCCCTCTCCTATGGCGTCGACTACGAAGAAATCGTCAAACTGGATGCATTAGGATATGGGAATGTACCCAATCAGGGGTTTGTCCCACCGAGCATGGGTTCGTATAAAGAGACTTCCCCTCTTGTCTACGATCCCGAAAAAGCCGGTATCCTCCTCACAGAGGCCGGATATGCAGATTCCGACGGAGACGGCATACGAGAAGACCGAAACGCAGAAAACATCTCCCTCGATGTTCTTGTACGCTCGGACTGGTCAAGAATAGGAGAGCTGCTACAGGACTATCTGAAGAGTATCGGAATCGATACGACTCTTCGTGCTCTCGACCTCAACGGCTGGGTCGCGGCAAAAGACGACTATGACTATGACTTGACTGTGACCCGAACGACCCCCTGGGGAATGCTCATGCACGCGAACTGGGGGACAGGCTATTTCGATGCCCGGCGAACAGGCAGGGGCGTCCTCCATATCGTCGACGATCCTCTCTTTTTACAACTCTGTGACACGATCCTTGCTACCACCGATTCGGCAGAACTCACCGAACTCGGACATCAGGTCCAAGACTACTACGCAAAACAGCTGCCGGCAGCCGCTCTGTACTGGAATGAAATCGTTACCCCGTTCAATAAGACATTTACCGGCTGGAAACCCGATCCGCTCTATGGTATCTATAATATCGATACATTTTTAAACGTAAAGAAAAAGCAGGAGTAACCGAGACGGACCCGCGGCTATGCCTACTCTGTATAAGAAGATCGTACGATACGTACTGGCGTTTATTGCAATCATCACGCTCAATTTCCTCGTCCCCCGGCTGATGCCGGGGGACCCCGTCATTAACATGTTGGGCGAGGACCTCTCCCTGACGGAAAACCAATTGGTGCAACTTCGTGAGGAACTAGGCCTCAATCGACCGTTGGGACAACAATACCTCGGCTATTGGAAAGATATTCTAACCTTTGATCTCGGGTATTCGTATCACTACAATCGATCGGTGTCCGAGGTGATCGGCAACCGCATCCGATGGACCCTTCTGTTGGTCGGTCCTGCTATTGTACTGGGCGCAATCGGAGGGACCGTTCTGGGGGCCTTTGCGGGGTGGAAAGCGGATACCTCACGCAGCAAAATAGTATCTTCGTTGTTCCTCGTCATCTATTCGGTCCCTCCTTTTTTTCTTGCCCTCCTTTTCTTGTATCTCTTTGCATTCAAACTTGGTCTGTTCCCACTGAAAGGGTATTACAAGACGGGAACTTTCTTCGATATTGCCCGGCACCTCTTTCTTCCCGTTATCGTATTATCGTTGTTTGCTCTGGCGCGTAATTTCACAATCATGAGAGGAAGTGTCCTGCAGGAAAGAAGACGTCTTTACGTCGTCTATGCCAAGGCCAAGGGACTTGCGGACCGGACCATTCTCAAGAGACATGTGTTCGGCAATGCTTCCTTACCGCTTATTACTCTGGTTGCTCTTGATTTCGGCTTTATTTTCAGTGGAGCCCTCTTCGTGGAAATCATTTTTTCTATGAATGGAATGGGGACCCTTCTCTACGACGCTATTAATGCACTGGATTATCCGATACTGCAGGGAGCATTTTTGATCATCGGGATTATGATAATCTGCGCCAATATCCTCGCGGACATTATCTACTCGCTGATCGATCCCAGAGTCAGGCTGCACGGATGAGTACTATTCTGTCGAACCGCATCAGCAAAACCGGCCTGATTGGTTTTCTTCTGTTTGTATGCATAGCTTTGTTTGCGGGAATCATTTCCCCTTACGATCCGTACAGTAGATTTGAA
>CAZJBZ010000490.1:0-2848 GCA_964543975.1 uncultured Spirochaetales bacterium | reverse complement strand
CTGCAGCACTTTATAGGTTGGGTGATAACGATATTGAACGGAAAGTACCTCACCGGCTGATGGAGGAGTATTCCATTTGATCTTATTATGCGGGAAAAGACTATATTCCGTACTTTCAATAACGCCGCCGGAAGATTCAATTTTCATTATGTCCGCGATATACCATTCGGGAATCTTATCAAATTCGGCCCCCGAAACCGTCAGTTGGGTTTTCCTAACCTGAGTTCCCGTTAAGAGGGTTATGATATCGCCTTCACTAACATGATATTCATCGGGGAAGGACATTACCGCGTTCCCTCCGATCTCCTCCAAAAAACGTTCTTCAATTCTGGATTGTATCTGGCTGCTTACAAGAAACAAAGGAGGTGAAATATAGAGTATGGTTGCCCACACTACATCACCTGCTTCCGGTGATTGTGCCGGATTCTCGATGATGATGATATTCCGACCATACCCCGAAACAGTATACTCTTCCTCTTTGCTTTCATTCCGTATCGCAAGCACTGCAGTCGCATCACCCCAAACGAAACCCCGTTCAACCGGTTTGCCAAGTGAGGAAAAGCAAAAGGTATTATTTCCCACATATTCCAGCTGTACTTTTTCTTCCGTTTCTACATTCTGAACGCAATCTACTCTGATAGTTTCAAAGGGAGAAGGATTGCCCCCCGCGACCTTCACATACTCACCACCGATGAGCGAGACGACATCGTATTCTTGGACCCCTTTGACTGTTAAAACCTCAGTCGCGGTTTGTATCGGCAATTGAATAATCTGATTATTAACGACCTTAGCGATCAATCCGTATACAGTCTTTGTTTTCTGGAAGGAATATTTCCAACCGTCCCCTTTACAGAGAGAACAGGTGGGATCTGGTCGACCATTATCCAGCATACACGTGCAACGATCCGCTATTAACCACCGAACATATTGCCCGTGCCGTTCGATTAACGCCTCAAAGTTTACGCGATTCTGTTTGAGAATGCTTTCAATTGGACTTCCTTTCGCCAACCCTCTTGCCATTTTCTCCCTTCTCCCTTATTTCAAGACAAGCATCAGGATAATACCCAACAGTCCGATTACCGGAGCAAAGAATATACCGAATATCCATTTCAAGGTTTTTATCTGACTACGAAGATCTTCATACGTCCGTTGGAACTCCTTCTGATCAACCTTTTGCTCCAATTGTTTTGCTAATTGTTCAACTCGTTCATTGATACCGTTCGAGAGTTTACCGACGAGTGTGTTGGTGACACTAACCACCTTTTCTACTGATTTTTCCAAACGAGATACATTCGCGATAATATTTTTAATTTCCGCATGAATTTCACCTTGAAAGTGTGCCATGCTGGTGTCAAGCTGTCGCACCCATTCTTTAACTTCATTGTCTTCACCCATCCAGCTCCTCCTGTATCACATGTTATCCGGCTTTTAATTCATCAATGAAAAACGGTTCCATTTTCCCGTTAACCTCTATTAGAGGAAATCCTCGATGCGAGAAAGAAATAATCTTCCCAACTCCCTTGTGGGTTTTCACTTCCTGGCCTTCTTTTAGTTTTAACATCTTTCGTTTTCTCGAATTGATGTGTTGCGCCAAGCGGTTCGTCGCTTTTTCATAATCGGCTTGGAGTTCTTCTTTGAAGCGTGGTTCAGTCTTCACCTTCTGTAGATATTTTATTGTTTCCAGGTCGAGTTTGATATCCAGTTCTCGGGTATCCTGATCGAAGTGGTAATTTCGATATTTCATTTGCAGCCTGTCTGCCAACTGACGATCGTAGTTACGGGCATGGTTTAAGAGCGGTTCAATGTGGTGTTTTTGGGTTTGTGCATCCAAGGCTTCATAATAACCGGCTTCACCACCTTTCCCCTGGTCTTCCGCAGTGAATAAATCTATTTGTTTGCGATCTTCGGGCATTACCCAACGGGTGACCATCTTGCCTGTTTTATCCCGTACCTTGACCGGTACAAGCTTGGAATAGTCTTTATACGCTTTTTGCAGAATTGAGAGAGGCAAAACGAACCGTGTTTTTTTCTTGATTTTCAAGGGAACTGATGGTATGCTTTTAGCAGAGCTTTGGCCCGAGTGAGCGCCGGGGTCCCTCCGTGGATGATATGACTGCGCCGTATCCCAAAGCGTTTTTTTATTACGGTTTAAAATCAATTGAGGGGTATTATTGTGATATCCAATTGCCTGATACTTTCTCAGCATATCCTTAGCAGGCAACAAAAAGAATGCATCCACATCATACCGAGTTTTCTCAGAACATAATTTATTCACACTGTTTTTCCATGCCTTATTGATAGAATCTTTATCCTGGACTATATTATTAGGAGACGACGGGGCGTTTTCGGACGTAAGTTTCGGGGGGTTACTTTCCGTAACAGCATCGGAGCGTCGTCGTCTCTTTTTGTAAGCTGTTACTAACTCTAATTCACCTCGTTTATTCCTATACTCTTCAATAAAGAAGATTTCCCCATTTATTTCATGAGAAAAAATTATGACTGGATTTCCCTGGTGTCTTTTTGAAGACAGATAGATATTGTTTGAATTATTTATTATGTATTCCCTTAATAACAAATCAATAGGAGCTATATTATGTTTTTGTTCTCGAAAAACATGTCGCACCGAATCATCATCTAGAATTATTTTATTCACAACAAATCCCGTTTTACTTAATATCCTCTTTTTCGCAGTTCTACTTACGTCTGCAATTTCCATTCTCTTCACTCTGCCTGTAGGATTTCGAAGTGATTCATTGATAAAAGAAAGCAATCTATCATGTTTCTTTTTATCAAAATATATATAGTTATACCCGCCTGTTGGTCTACGAATTCTGAACAAATATTTATG
>CAZJBZ010000489.1:0-2869 GCA_964543975.1 uncultured Spirochaetales bacterium | reverse complement strand
ACGATCACCGGCAGGCGCTCGCCCCAGGTCAGCTGCAGGAGCTCCAGTTCGACGCGGCAGTCGGCGGGGCGCGCCGAGATGAAGAGAAGGCGCGGGCAAAAGAGCGGTTTTTTTCATTCAGGGACGAGTTCGGGCAGTGGGACCCGAAAAATCAACGGCCGGAAATATGGCACCTCTTCAACGCGCAGAAGAAGAAGGGAGAACATTTTCGGGTTTTTCCCTTGAGCAACTGGACCGAACTGGATGTGTGGCAGTATATCCTGATGGAGAATATCGAGCTGCCCGAACTCTATTTTTCTCATAAACGGGCGGTTTTTCGAAGGGACGGGGCCATTCTTGCCGACTCACCCTTTATCAAACGGCGATCGAATGAGAAAGTTGTGGAGAGAGTGGTCAGGTTTCGGACAATCGGAGACATGACCTGTACCGGTGCCGTAGAGTCCCCCGCCGATTCGGTCGAAGACATCATCCTCGAGATTGCGGCGACCCGCACCACCGAACGGGACAGCAGGGTCGACGACAAACGCTCGGAAGCGGCCATGGAAGACCGCAAACGGCTCGGTTACTTTTAAGGATTACGACGATAGGCGGATAATTTTATGAATCCGAAGAGAATGGCCGCAAATCTCAGAAAAGCGTTTGAATTGACTGAGCTTACGAAGAGGTTGAACATGAGCGGGGATGCCGACTCAAACCCGCATCTCTCACGGAGCGAGCTACAAAAACGGTTTTCTCGACGGATGATCTATTGGAAGGACCTGGAAAATCGAAGGTGCTTGAAAAAATACTAAAAATAATTATCGTTGGGGCTGAACAGGCCTCACTCCGGTTGGCATTAGCAGGCGGGTTTGCCTATAGTATGTACTGCAATCCGAGGGCGACCGTTGATCTGGATTTTGTTATTTTCACGGATGATGATATCGACTCCGTCAAACAGCTTCATGCACAATTGGACATACGGTATATCGAAAAGTGGAGCAAGCGATGAGTCTGTTTAAAGTAAATCTTGTTGCGATAAATCCTGCGGACCGGAAAAAAAGGACGCCGCCTATCGAAGTTCTTGTCGATACCGGTGCGGAATTATCCTGGCTCCCCGAAGAACTGTTGGAAAAAGCAGGTATCAAACGACTGCGGAAAAGAGTCTTCCTCACTGCGACAAAACAGACCATCGAACGGGATGTAGGATACGCTATACTCCAATCTGAAGGTTTTGAGACGATAGACGAAGTGGTCTTTGCAGATAAAAACGATATGCATCTACTCGGCGTTAGAACAATCGAAGGGTTCGGTGTCTCAGTTGATTCCGTCGGCCACCGGTTTGTCGCCGTCTCCACCCTCGCCGTCACTCTTATAAAACACAAAGGAACAGAGGCACTTGCAAAAATCACTATTTTATCAGAACCTCGAAATAGTTAAATGCTTATAATGTATATAATTGCTGTTTTTGCAAGTGCCACATATCCCCATTATACAAGAGGCGCAAAAGTATGAGTAGTCAGACAAAACAGCCGGACCCGGTCACCGATTACCTGAATAGAGAACTTCTTCGCTTTACCACCGCCGGGAGTGTTGACGACGGAAAGTCGACCCTCATCGGGCGGATGCTCTTCGACAGCAAGGCGATATTCAAAGACCAGATGGAGGCCCTCAAACGGACCAGCGAACTGAGAGGAGAAAAAGACGTCAATCTTGCCCTCTTGACCGACGGTCTGCGCGCGGAACGGGAGCAGGGAATCACCATCGATGTCGCCTACCGTTATTTTTCTACCCCAAAGCGGAAGTTTATCATCGCCGATACCCCGGGCCATGAGCAGTACACCCGAAACATGGTCACCGGCGCCTCAACCGCGGACCTTGCGGTGTTCCTCGTTGACGCGCGAAACGGCGTTGTTACCCAGTCCAAACGTCACGCTTTCCTGGCCTCGCTCTTAGGAATTCCCCACGTCTTGGTTGCAGTGAACAAGATGGATTTGATGGACTATTCCAAAGAGGTGTACGATACAATCGTCGCATCCTATACCGAGTACTCGCAAAAGCTCGATATCCATGATATCAGTTTCATCCCTATCTCCGCGCTCAAAGGCGATAACGTCGTCAACAGAAGCCGGAACATGAAGTGGTATAAAGGGCAGACGGTCATGCAGTATTTGGATACGGTGACCATCTCCGCCGACCGCAATCTGATTGATTTTCGGTTTCCGGTTCAATACGTGGTCCGTCCTCATCAGGATTTTCGCGGGTTCGCGGGAAGGATCGCCTCCGGCACCGTCAGGGTCGGTGAAGAGATCATTGCCCTGCCGTCGGGCCACTCGTCCTCCGTCCGTCAGATTTACGAGTATGACCAACCTGTGGAAGAAGCGTTCGAGTCACAGTCGGTAGTCCTTCAGTTGAACGATGAAATCGATATAAGCCGCGGCGACATGATCGTCCGTTCCCACAACATTCCGGCGGTGGCGAACGAGTTCGAGGGCATCATCTGCTGGATGGATGAGAAAAAACCGCTCAATTTTACCACCCACTATCTGCTGCAGCACACCTCGCGCGTGGTGAAGGCGTACGTGCAGAACGTCCACTATAAGATCGATGTGAACACCCTCCATCGGCAGGAGGCGAATACGCTCAGTCTGAATGAGATGGGACGCGTCCAGATCAAAACCGGTCAGAACCTCTTTTTCGATTCGTACAAAACCAACCGAAAAACGGGAAGCTTCATCCTGATCGATCCCGCGACCTACCAGACCGTCGCCGCCGGCATGGTCCGTACCGATTCGCGGACCGGTGTGGAACTGCGCGAATTCGATGAAACGTTTGACGACCCTTTTTCCGAAGCAGAAGAAGAGTTGGGCCCGGACCGGAATGAGCTGGAACG
>CAZJBZ010000488.1:0-2888 GCA_964543975.1 uncultured Spirochaetales bacterium | reverse complement strand
ACGATTCTCGTTACGATTTCGTCGAATCTTCCGCTGCCCGGCCGTTTTGCGGTTGAAAATCGGTGAAATGGGTACGGTTTGTGCTCTATTTGGCATCGGATTTGAAGGTGTTTGAAGAGATGCTTTCCAGCTAATAAAGGAAGCCGAAGAGCCAAAGGGGTATTGTTTTGCCGTGACCGTATTCGATATCATCTGCGGCCACATAGGCATCATCAAGGCCCTGGATTTGCTTCTGTCCCTTGTTTCTTCCTCCGATTTCAATGGTATATCGTTTATTTACCAGAAAATCTCCCTGTTCCGGATAAAGGAGCGTGTGGGAGGGTGCCAGCTGATTGAAGAAAAAGGTTTCCCGTACCGTTCCTTTATCGCTGGTTTTGGAACTCCCTGCAAATAGATACATGAGATTACTGTTCTCAAGAAATAGTTTATCCGGTTTTTTCAGGGCACCGATACCTCTTGCATCTTTATAAAGCGAATTTACCAGCCGTGCTTCGGTTAGGTAGTGAAGATAGGCTATCAAGGTTTGCCTGTTTATTCCAATTCTGTCACTTAATCGTGTTATGTTTGGTACGAAGGGAGCCGATTCAGCAAGGATCCCCATTAGTTGTTTCAGTTTGATGACATAACTGATGTCGATTTGCCGAAGAAGGGGGAGCTCAACTTCCAAGAGCATGATGATTGTTTCTTCCAGGCGCATAAAAAAGGTCTCTTTTCCCTCAAGAAAGAAGGGATAGTAACCGTGCTGTAGATATTCTGGAAAATATCGGAAGGGCTTGATCTCCTTGACGATCTCCTTGGAAACGCGAGGATGATCTTGTATGATTTCTTCAAATGAGAAGGGGCTAAACCGGCCTATTCCCTGAATGTTCAGGTATTCCCGAAAAGAAAGCCCAGGGAGATGATACACCACCGCTCTTCGGCTCAGATCGGCTCGGGCATCGAGAATTTCAAGGAGGGAAGAGGCGGTAAATACAATCTGTAATTCCGGATAATCATCATAAATGTTTTTAATCGCCCGGGACCATTCTGGATATTTATGTACCTCATCAAGATAGAGTTTTTTTCCTCCGATTTTTACAAATTGGTCGACCAGGTCGGCTAAACTATGGTGGGCAAACCAAAGATCATCCAGGCTGATATAGAGAATCTGATCCAGTTGATCTTGATAGGTCAATGCAATGTGTTGTAGAAGAAGGGTTGTCTTCCCGACACCTCGGGCTCCCCTGATACCAATAAGTCGATCATTCCACCGGATGCTTTCCATTGCACTCCGTACAAAATGGACACTGACTGAGGACATTTTTCTTCGAAATTTCTCTATCAAGATATCCATAGGGCTATGATATCATGGGAAAGGTAAATTGTACACTGAGATAACCAATTTAGGCTAAAAAATGGTTGGTATATTAACCAATTATTAAAAAAAGGAGTCACTTGTCCCGGTATCGGATTTGGAGCCGATAATAATCGTAGCGTGTGACCACCCGAAAGCCCGACCGTGTGTAGAGGGATAGGGCCCCGGAGTTTTCGGTGGCCACTTCCAGTTCCACCGGCCTTTCCGGATCGGTGGCGAGGGCTTCCTCCACCTTGTATCTTAGCAGTGCCCCTCCGATTCCCCGCTTCTGAAATTCAGGAAAGACCGAAAGGCCGTGGATGTAGAACTTCTGCTCCCCATGGACCATGCTTACCATCCCTGTCAGGGTTTCCTCCAAGCGGGCGATGTGAATACTTCTTCCGGGAACCCCCAGGGTTCCTTCCAGATAGCGCTCTCCATCCTCCGCGGAATCTCCGAAGGAAATTCCCGCCAGACGGAGGAGCTCCTGCCGGTCCTTTTCCCCTGCCTGTATGATTCTTATCTGCCCCCTTTGTCCATTCCCCGTCGGGACAATGTGGTCTCTGGGCTGCCTCTGATAAAGCTCCTTATCAAGGCGCATTGCATATTCGGAGTGGGCGAAACTGCCACCTAAATGTGTAACTGCAGCCTTTCCTGATTCTGAATCTCCGGGGACAACAAAAAGCATCTCGGAGTATCCCCGGCGAAGAAGTTCCTTCCGGGCCGCCTCAACCAGCTGCCGAAACATTCCTGATCTACGATGTGCCGGAAGGGTAAAGGCGGAGATCTCGCCCTCGATACTTCCCGGGGCAAAGATGTTCAGCACCGCCACCAGTTTCCCCTTAAGACGGAGAAGGAAGGTGTTGAACTCTCCTGCTTTTCTGAAATTTTCATCGAACTCAAGTTCGTATGTCACTTGGTCCTCTTCTGCTCCAATGACAGAATATTTGTCTGCCCTGGTGCAGTGGCCTATCAAAGATTGTATCTCTCTCTTTTGCCCCGATGATGGGAAGGAAATGGCTTCTATCTGCATAAAGGGAGTATAGCATCAATAGCAGGTAAAATTTTTGTTTTCATACTACTGCCTTCGATATAATACATAATGGAAGAGTACCAGAGATCTGCAATTTGTTGAAATATCAAGGAGAAGATATTCTGAATATTCCCTGGTAATCCTCTACTCCTATTTGAGCCATTTCTTGACCTCTGATTCTCCCGAGTCTATACTATCTCAGGAGTAAACCGGGATCCGGAGGTGTTTGATATCCCTGAGTCGATAGATGAGGGGAGATTCCTGCGGGAAGGGGAGCAGGGTGCTCTGATTGGCGGTTGGCCGGCCGATAAGATCGGTGCGGAGGTGGGCTTCCCCGTCTCTGTTGCAACCCGAACCCGGGACGGCTTTCATCAGATTTTGGACCTGGAGATCGTGGGAATTTACCGAACCTCCAATCCTCCTGTGGATCGGAGCACCATCTTTTTACCGATAGAGGTAGCTGATTACTGTTTCACACCAAATACTCGGAGTATTTCAAGCAGAACGTCCACCTGTTCGATG
>CAZJBZ010000487.1:0-2944 GCA_964543975.1 uncultured Spirochaetales bacterium | reverse complement strand
CGAGAGTGAGGCGTGGGAAGAGCTCAATGAACGTTTTTACCAGGATTTGAGTTTTGGTACCGGTGGTATTCGCGGCGTTGTCTCCGGCGGGTACAGTCGTATTAATCCGTTCATCATATCCAAGGCGACTCAGGGATTAGCCAACTATATCCTCAAGAAACAGTCCGCGGATGAAAGTTCTGTCGCTATTGCTTACGATTCGAGACGATACTCCGACACGTTTGCCGAACAGGCAGCTCTGGTCCTTGCCGCGAACGGCATTACGGTCCATCTTTTTTCAGCTCTGCGTCCTACTCCTGAATTATCATTCGCAGTCAGGACCTTAAAGGCAACAGCAGGTATCGTCGTCACGGCAAGCCATAATCCCCCTGCCTACAACGGATATAAAGTATATTGGTCTGACGGCGGCCAGATCGTCCCCCCTCACGACGGCGGTATTATCGAGGAAGTACGGAAGGTGACCAATGTTATTCAATACATCGAGAAAAAAGAAGCCGTAGAAAGGGGACTGCTGCGAATAATAGATGCTGAGATCGATGAACCGTACATCGAAGTGATCAAGAACCACGCGTTGCGTCCTCAACTGATCAAAGAACAGGGAAAACGGTTGACGGTTGTGTATACACCGCTGCATGGGACAGGTACGATGCCGGTGGAAAGAGTACTGCGGGAAATGGGTATAGATGTGATAACGGTCCCTGAACAGCGAGATCCTGACGGCGAGTTTCCAACGGTGAAATCTCCCAATCCTGAAGAAAATTCCGCCATGACTATGGCAATTGAACTCGGAAAAAGAGAGAAAGCCGATCTGGTCATGGGGACCGACCCGGACGCGGACAGACTTGGAGTGGCCGTACCGGACGGTAATGATTATCGGATCCTTTCGGGGAACCAATTGGGGGCCCTTCTTGCCGATTATATATTCCTGTCGCTGCGGGAATTTTCTTCGATGCCTGTAAATCCGGTATTGGTTAAGACTATTGTAACCACAGAATTGCAGGCAAAGATTGCTCAGTCATACGGTGCGAAAGTGTATAATACGTTAACCGGTTTTAAATATATCGCTGAAAAAATACTAGAGTTCGAAGCAACCGGAGAGACGTACGTTTTCGGCGGAGAGGAAAGTTACGGTTATCTGGTGGGAACTGAAGTGCGAGACAAAGACGCGGTCGGGGCTGTGGCAATGACGGCTGAAATGGCCCTCTATAACAGGGCAAACGGACGGACTGTTCTCGATCATCTGGCCTCTATCTATAAAAAACATGGTTATTTTGAAGAAATTCTTATCTCCAAAGCTTTTGAGGGGCAGCTCGGACAGGACAAGATTAGCAAACTCATGAAAGGGTTGCGGGAAAATCCGCCGAAGACATTTGCCGATTCATTGGTAACAAGGATTAAAGATTATAAAACAGGTATCACTACCGATACGCCAAAGGGAACAACTTCCCCCATCAAACTTCCCAAATCAAATGTGCTCCAGTTCTTTACCGAGGACGGCACCATTGTTTCGGTGCGACCATCGGGTACCGAACCGAAGATTAAGTTTTACGCCTCGGGAAGAGCGGACCCCGCTCTGCCGCTTGAAGAGGCTAAAGAGGCTGTTCAAGCAAAAATACGGAAAGTAGAGCAGGAGATAGGGGCCTTTATCGGAGAGTAATACAGTCAAGGAATTTCTCATAAAGTGTCATGAGAGTATCGTTTTCTCTTTGCCCCGGCAATTTCCGCCAAAAGAGAGCGAATATGCGCTTCGTCCTCTATATTTCGATCGTAGTCTTCCTGTCGTTTTGCGAGAAAGCGCTCTTCCATATTGTACAGCTCACTTTCAAGCTCTCCCGACCAGACGAAACGGATAAGTTCCCGTTTGTTATCTTTATAGGTGAAGAATCGGTCGACTAAAAGGGAGCATAAATACCAGCGTACGTCTTCAAGTTCTAAATCGTATTCCCGTAGTAGGGACTGAATGGTCACGATCGACTCCTTGTCATGTTCGAAGCTACGGTCCGGAACATGTAAGCTACAATTTACAGTATAGCAAGAATCGGCACAAAAGAAAATATTTTTCTAAATGAGTACCACCTGAATTAATGGTTTGACTAAGCGGGAAGGTTTCACTACAGTCTGATGTTATGAAAGTTGTGATTGTCGGAGCGGGAAGGGTCGGTTTTCAGGTCGCCAAACAGTTGACGGAGGAAAACCAAGACGTGATTTTGTTTGAACGAGATTCCGAGACGGCACGCTACGCCTCGGGAAATTTGGATTGTCTTGTAATCAACGATGACGGGACCAGTTTGAAGGTGCTTAAAAAAGCGGACATCGATAATGCCGATTTTTTCATCAGCCTTACCGATTCGGATGAAAAGAATATGATAGCCTGCGGACTTGTATCAAGCGCGTTCTCCGTACCGTACAAGATTGCCCGGGTCAGAAATGTTGAATATTCACCTACCGGTCTTCTTGAAAAATCGTTTTTAGGCATCGATTTTATCGTCAATCCGGAGATTGAGGCGGCGAAAGCCATTGTCAACACGATAGAGCACGGGGCGTTAAGCGACATTATGCTGTTCGAGCATACGGACCTTCAAATGCGAAACATTTCCGTTGCAGACAGCCGGCTCTTCCTCAATAAAACAATCGAACAAGCACGAGAAGAGCTGGGAATCGAATTCTTGGTTGCGGTCATTTTGAGAGAGAACACCTTCATCATACCGTCGGGAAACACTCAAATTAGAGAAAACGATCATCTTTACCTCGTCGGCACCGGTGAAAAATTAGAGAAATTGTTCCTCGTGATGGGGAAGCAGAAGCTAAACTTGAATAAAATCGCGATTGTCGGAGGTGGTACCATCGGATCATACATCGCCGGGAATCTCCTCTCCCGCGAACCTAACGGAGAAGCGGTCATTGGAAAATTGACTTCTCTCTTTACCAAGAAGAAAAAGAAAAA
>CAZJBZ010000486.1:2731-2969 GCA_964543975.1 uncultured Spirochaetales bacterium | reverse complement strand
CAGCATAATCTCCATTTATAAAATATTCTCTGGCACGAGTAAGATCGGTTTGCAGCGCAGTATTATCAGCAAAAACCAATATACCACAAAGTAAAAACAATACACATATAATAAGTTTTTTCATTTCCTTTTTCCTATATAATTAAATTTATTACAGTTGTTAGTAATATTGACTATTTTAAGGAAGGCAAACTTATATGCCAAAACTCTCTTTCTAACACAAAGTTATTTTTTCTTC
>CAZJBZ010000486.1:0-2721 GCA_964543975.1 uncultured Spirochaetales bacterium | reverse complement strand
TACATCCTGATCATAGATATTCTTAAATCCTACTTTTAAATCTGAAGGGATAAGACTTTGGATATTTTTCAATGAAGACACCATAACAACATAGAAATATTTTCCATATTCTGAATCGCGGGGAGTCAGTTCAATAAGTTCGAGTAGACAACCTTCATCTTTAATGTTTCTGTTTAAAGGCAGCATTAAAGCATTAAAACGTTCTTTAGCCTTACTGATGGAATTAAATGGAATGTACATTGCCTGAAATTGTGAAGCCCAAAATATGTTGAGTGGAATGTAGGACGGTAATTTGTGTGAAGATCTAAGCTCTTCTAATTCTCCTGTAGAAATGGCAACAGTATCTATAAAATTTGCCTTCATCCCTGTACTTTCCATATAAAGTTTTTGCGAAGGTGGTAGATATTTACCTTTTAAAATTTCCCCCCACATCGGATCGTCTGAAACGGGTATATCACGAAGATGCGGATTACTAGAAAGATATTGCAGTAGACTCTTTGCAGAGATGTCCCTAATAGTATAGGTCTTAAAAGAAACCATGTCCTTAGCTATATCATAAAGCAGTGAATAAAACTCCAATTTTACTGCGAAATATTCTGATTTGTTGCGTCCCTGATATTGATCACATAACTGAGAATATATCATAAAACTCTTTTCATAATTTCCCATGTCCCGTTGTTTTCTTGCTTCTAAAATATTCTGCGGGAAAAGATTGACACAAAATAATAATACGCAAAAAAGTAACATAAATATCTTTTTCATAAATTAACTGCTCCTATATTGGTAGAACTAATAATTGAGAGGTTCCTTAGTGTTTAATCAATTTTTTTGACCTGCAATATATTCAAGCCTTAAAACGGAAACTTTATATTGTTTCCAGTCAGGCTTACTTGTCGGTGATCGAATAAGCAATTGGTCGTCTAATAACGTTTGGAACACTGGATCATTCTTGAATAAAAATACAAAATCAGAGGCATAGACATCACCAATTCGATTTTGATCGTTTAGTACCATGACATATGAGAAAATTGATACAGTATCCAGATATTCTGATTCCATTTGTGAATAGTAGTCGCGCATATCCTCCCTGCTGAAATCGAGTTTTGCCTTTAACATATAAAGTAAAAACCGATAATGCTGGAAATATTCCCAGTAATCTTCATTATTGTAATACCCTCTAGCTTTTTCATATTCATCGTATACATGGAATGTCTCCGATGAAACTATAGTTGGAATTACAGAAATAATGACCATTATTAAAACAATTTTTTTCATTTTATTCTCCAAATATTTATTATAACATTATTAGCGCGGCCATAATGCTAATACAGTAATTAAGGCAATTAAATAAATAATCCATTTTACCCACCAAATAGAAAATAGTGATCCTCTTTTATCCGTTTCTTCTTGCAAACAATCTTCTTTCTCTCCAATGTCAATATTTTGAAAAGTATTATTATTTATTGTACCCTCAGAAAATATTTCTCGTTCGTCTTTCTTACTATTCTCTCTATTTATCTGTATCGATAACAAGTTTACAATCTGCTTCTGACCATTCTCAATTGCGTACTGCAATGCAGTTTTACCGAATTTATCTCTTTCCTCCGGATCGGCACCATTTTCAATAAGGACATCAACAGCTTCTTTATTACCGTTCATAGAAGCTGTGTGCAAAATTTTCGCTCCAAAATAACTTTCCATGTTAATATCGGCACCACTGTCGAGAAAATTTTTCACTACTGCCCCGCTATTAGACGAGGCAGCAAAAAAAAGAGGTGTTGATCCGTCTTCTCTTCGTGGATCAACATTATCGACTTTTTCCAGTAGAATCTTATTTACTTCCAATGAAGCACTCTGTGCAGCCTGATGAAGCGGGGTTGCCAAGTCTTTTAGCATTACATAAAGGGGATTTGCCCCATTTTCTAACAATAATCGGACTAATTCACTATCATTAGTGCTTATTGCGTGAATCAAAGGTGTAGTACCGTTCCAAACTTTGTTTACATCTGCCCCACTCTCGATAAGTAATTGAACCATTTTCTTATCACCATTTTGTAAAGCAATAAACAGGCCAGTTGCTCCATCATGGCTAAGTGCATCAATATTACTTTCGCTTTTTATCATTTTTCTTACTGATTCAATATCACCATCATAAACAGCTTGATGAAAAGCAGTCCATTCTCCCATTATTATCCTCCAATATATTTTTTATTAATCTAAAATCCATCTATCCAAGAGCGTCATGTTTGATCGATGAATATTAACACTCTTGGAACTGAACCAATCAGTAGTATAGGAAAGAGATTTTACTTCGTTTAAATCAGGCAATTTTCCTTCATCATCTGCTGCTTTCCCGTTAAAAGAAATAACAATGATAAAGGGAGATTGAAAAGGTCTATAATGTTGATCGTTTGCAAAAAGCTCAATCATTATTTTATAAGTTAAGGACTGACTCTTTATTGAATCTTTTGCGGTTTTCACCATTTTATCCGCATCCTCTCTGTTACCTTTATAGCAAAAGAGGGATAAGACATCTAACTCACCTATACCGAGCAAAGCATTTACATTCTCATTTTTGGTTTTCTGTAATTTTTCTTTATTTTTATTGTACGTATCTTGCATTGAGGAAGCTGTTCCTTCATTAGACTCCAATAATTGATTAAGAACATTCCATCCATTCTCATTATCTTTCTTTAAACCCTTTCGATATTTTTTCAGAAG
>CAZJBZ010000485.1:0-3014 GCA_964543975.1 uncultured Spirochaetales bacterium | reverse complement strand
ATGAGGCACCTATAAACGGTATCCACTTTTTTATAGGGGTGCTGTAATAAACATTGCATCACCGTAGGAAAAAAAACGATATTTTCTTTTTATAGCCTCGTCATAAGCATGTTTTATACAATCTTTTCCTGCAAACGCCGAAACCATTACCAAAAGACTCGATTCCGGAGTATGAAAATTAGTAAGAAGCTGATCCGTTACTTGAAAGTCAAATCCAGGTTTTATATAGAGATCTGTTAAGCCTTTACCGGGTACTATTCTGTCTTTATACCAGGCTGATTCAAGGGTTCGAACGGTTGTTGTTCCGATTGCAATAACGTTTCGTCTGTTTTGTTTTGCCTTTGTTATAAGCTGAGCGGTTTCGTCCGAAATAACATACTCTTCACTGTGCATCGTATGATCTTCAATCCTTTCCGCACGAATGGGCATAAATGTCCCCAGGCCTACATTGAGTGTAATGGTAACTATCTCAATCCCGTTTTTCTTCAACTCGTTTACAATCGTATTCGTAAAATGGAGACCCGCCGTAGGTGCCGCCATTGATCCGACTTCTTTTGAAAAAATAGTTTGATATCTCTCTTCATCGCTATTTTCAACCGGTCGCTTGATATACGGTGGTAAAGGAATGGCGCCGTATTTTTCTAAGTAGATATCATCAATTTCAGAAGAAAATCGGACAATTCGATATAGTCCCTCTTCCATTTCTATCATACCGGAAACATCACCCGGGAAAAACAGGGTTTTTCCCTTTCTCTGCTTCTTTGTCTTATTAGTTGTGACTTTCCAACAAAAGGGGCCAATTTTTTTTACAAACAGAACTTCCACATGACCGCCACTTTCAGAGTGTGCGCGGACCCGTGCCTTTCTTACTCTAGTATTGTTTATTACAATAACACTGCCGTGGTCGACAAATCCAGGAAATTGTTGGATGGTTTTATGACGAACAGAACAGTTTTTCGGATTAAGGACAAGCAGCCGAGACAGCTCGCGTTTTTCTGCAGGATACTGAGCTATTAATTCTTCCGGAAGATTAAAAGAGAAATCTTTGGTCTTCATTTGTCAGTGGTTTGATTTTGAGATGTTTATATGCTAGCGAGGTTACAACTCTTCCGCGGGGTGTTCTTTTGATAAATCCACTTTGAATAAGAAATGGTTCATAAAAATCTTCAAGTGATTCGATTGCTTCCCCTACCGATATTGCCAAAGTTTCGGCTCCTACAGGTCCTCCTTTATACTTCTCGATGATTACTTTTAAGATTTCTCGATCGTGTTTCTCTAAACCGTATTGATCGATTTCTAAACGCCCCAAACTCTTTTCTACAATCGATAGTGAGACGTTACCATCCCCCTCGATTTGGGCGAAATCTCTCGTGCGTCTGAGAAGCCTATTTGCGACTCTCGGTGTACCGCGTGAACATTGCGCAATTAATTCGGCTGCATTTTTTTCGATGGCAATATTTAAAATTTTTGCCGAACGATAGATGATATTAATTATCTCCTCCTTTTTATAAAAATTGATTCTAATTGGAATTCCGAAGCGACTGAAAAGCGGGCTGGCGACTTGCCCTGCTTTGGTGGTAGCTCCGATCAGGGTAAAAGGAGGAATAGGTATTCGTATTGAACGGGCCGAGGGTCCTTGACCGATAATCCAATCGAGTTCAAAGTCTTCCATTGCGATATACAACATTTCTTCGATTGCCGGTTTTAGTCTGTGGATTTCATCGATAAAAAAGACCGTTCCTTCGCTGATCGTCGTCAGAAGGCCTGCCAAATCTTTCGGTTTTTCTAAAGCAGGAGCGGAGGTAATCTTCATTTCTTTGCCAAGTTCGTTTGCAATTATCCCGGCAAGGGTTGTTTTCCCTAAACCTGGAGGTCCGCTTAGAAAAACATGATCCAGAGCTTCCATTCGTTCTTTGGTTGCCCGGATAAAAACAGACAGATTATCTTTGATTGCTTGTTGCCCCTGAAAATCGGATAAAAACTTAGGTCTAAGATGTTGTTCCCGTGTGTCTTCATCCTCGGAGTAGTCGCCTTTTAAAAAACTCGTTTTATCATTCATTGTATCTCGAACCTATTGACTTAACCGTATAATTGCCTGTTTAAATATTTCTTTTTCAATCATTTCAACCGGATAAGACGTACGATCAATCGTTGTCGATACTTGGGTGACCGCCTTTTCGGCATTTTTTCTATCGAAGCCCATTCCAATAAGCCCTTCAATGATCTCTCCGAATTCGGTTCCCGCCTCATCATCTTGAAACTTTAATTTTCCTCGCAGCGCAAGGACTAATTTTTGTGCGGTTTTTTTTCCTAAACCGGGTAAGGCGGAGAGCCGATCGACATCACCGGAATCCACGGATCGGATAAACTCTTCAACGTTCCCTCCGGATAGAATTTTCTGTGCCTGTTTAGGGCCTATACCGGAAACACGAATTAAATCAAGGAAAACATCTCTCTCTTGTTCAGTTGAAAAACCGAAAAGCTGCATCGAGTCTTCTCTATGATAGAGATAAACAAAAACTCTACACTCTTCGCCTGATGAAGGGGTATCGTGTAAACTTGTTGTTGTCATTAATAGTCTCCACTCTATTCCGCCGGTAGAAAGGAGTAAAAAATCAGAACCTTTTCCATTTACCGTCCCAGTAAAGCTATGAAACATACAAAGACTCCATCACAATGAAATATTTCTCCAAATATTCAATACTCAGTGCCGGTTCAAACATCGATTCCATTATATGAGGATTGGATTGGAGTTTCCAGGTTATTATAATGACATATGGCTGCCGCAAGAGCATCGGCAGCATGGTCGGGACGCGGTATTTCTCGAAGGCCTAAGAGTATTCGTATCAATTCCTGCACCTGTTCTTTTTCGGCACGACCGTTACCGACGATTGCCTGTTTTATCGCCTGTGGCGGATATTCACAGGCAGTCACATTGCATTGCGAAAGAGTTAGGAGAACCACTCCTCTCGCTTGAGCGACCGGAATCGCACTTGAACTGTTCTTAGCGAAAT
>CAZJBZ010000484.1:0-3041 GCA_964543975.1 uncultured Spirochaetales bacterium | reverse complement strand
AGCTTATTACTCATGATTATGGGATAATCGTTTTATGCCGGTTATAGAAGCACGCCTGACCGGACAATCGAGTATTTGTGTTGTGTTAGAACAAGATAGAATACCTACCTTCCCAGGTTCAAGTGCGAGAAGCAACACCCCCCACCCAGGGGGTACCCCCTGGGTGAAAAAAATCGGGTATAGAAAAGGCGGCATCCTATTGGTATAGTGTAATTAACCAAAAAAACACACCAAAGGAGCCGCCTTCAATGAATACTACACTATCTGCAACTAAGCCGTATAGGGCCCTGTCGCACGAAGACCGTGAAGAAATTATGTTTGGCCGTCGATTAGGAAAAAGCATTCGAGAAATCGCCCGATATCTTGACCGACACCCTTCGGTTATTTCCCGGGAAATAAAAAATAACAGTACTGAGGACGGCCGATACCAAGCCTATTGGGCACAGAATCGGTCACATGCTCGGCGTAAAAAATTTCGATGGAGAGAAAGGATCCCGGATGAAACAATACGGGAATACCTGAAAGAAAAACTGGAACTAGGGTGGAGTCCCGAACAAATAGCTGGAAGAATACGTCGTGACCTCCCCGGTATATCAGTGAGTCATGAGACTATCTACCAATATATCTTCAAAAAAGACCGATCATTGACGAAATATCTTGTCTGTGGGAGGCAAACTCGTAAAAAACGGATACATAAACGGGGAAAACGGGTCATGATCGCCAATCGGACGGGAATCGAAGAGCGGCCCGAACAAGTGAACACTCGTACTGAACGCGGCCATTGGGAAGGAGATACCGCGATAAGCCGTAAAAGCAAGACCGCGCTTATGGTCCTGCATGGCGGAAAACGTTGACCTTTGATAACGGGCAAGAAAACCGGAAACATGAGGCCATAGGAAAAGAACTAGATTTGCAAACTTATTTTTGCAACCCTTACAGTTCATGGGAAAAAGGAAGTGTTGAAAATTCGATAGGACTCACTCGGAGGGTATGGCCCAAAAAAACAGATTACTCCTTGCTTTTCGATGAAGGAATTGCTACCCTCGAATACAGGTTAAATACACGGCCACGGAAGCGCCTTGGCTATCTAACTCCGTATAAACATGCCAAAAGTGTTGCTTTCACTCCTTGAATGCAGGGTAGGATCCCTACATTTACTTTCTGCATAAGTACTTCTTCCAAGGTTCATGTGGATCATAGTTTTAAAAATCGTAAATGCAAATGGTTTTACACAAAAGCATGTTAAATATTTTTTAGAAATTCAGCCTTTAAAGCGGCGAAAAAACAGTCAGAGCACGTTTTGGGCGTTACCACTTGCGGTACTACTATTGGGAGGTTAAATAAAGCTTACAAGGTGGCAGTTTTAACCGGAAGATCCAAGAGTTGTATATTTGTGATAAATCGTTGACATTTATGAATATTAATATACACTTAGTCACATGGAGACCCAACGGGATATTGCAAAACAACTTCTATCCACTAACTCTATAGTCAGTTCAAAGGAACTTGCAGATTCAGGGGTGCACAGAGAGACCATTCGCAGGCTGATAGAATCCAACGAAATCGTAAGAGTTTCCCGTGGGCTCTATACTTCTTCTCAGTTCATACCTGATGAAAAGTATTCACTTATTGTAGCTCAGAAAATTGTAAAGAGAGGAGTAGTGTGTCTCCTGAGTGCTCTCAGTTTTCATGAAACAGGTACGCGGAACCCATCTGAAGTATGGATGGCTATTTCACGGCCTGGGCGTATACCGATTGCTGATAATATACCTATGAAAGTAATAACCTTCTCCGGTGCTTCTTTTACTGAGGGTATCGAAACGCATCAACTGGAAAATGATGAAATCAACGTATATTGCATTTCGAAGACAGTTGCTGATTGCTTCAAGTACAGGAATAAGATCGGACTTGATGTTGCAATTGAAGCGCTCAAAGATGTAATCCAGAACAAACGTGCCACTATAGCTGAAATTATCCATTATGCGGAGATTTGCAGAGTGAAAGAGATTATGAGACCGTATATGGAGAGCTTGGTATGAGTGAACCCCACAAAGATTATGCTGCTTCAGTGCTCGCACGATTATTGAATCACAGCTGTCAATACAAAGAGGATTATCAATCATTATTGATCCGGTATGTGGCCGAAAGGTTCCTGTACAGATTGGGTCAATCCGATTATCGTGGAAGTTACGTGCTCAAAGGAGCATATCTCCTGGCAATCACACTTGAAAACCAGACATACCGAACAACCAAAGATGTCGACCTTCTTAAAACAGGAGATCCTGATAGAGAATATATGCAAGGATCGGCTCCTCCCCGATTGAAACAGTCATTGCTGAAAAGTTGGAAGCCTTAGTTGCTTTAAGCCTGCTTACCAGCCGGATGAAGGACTTTTACGATTTATATATTATCATCCGGACATTCACATTGGGTTTTACCGATATAGCTGCTGCAATTAAGCAAACCTTTAATCGACGCAAAACTGATATACCTGCCGTGATGCCGGTAGTCTTCACGGAGAAAGTATATCAGGATCCTGTAAAGCAGAAGCAATGGAAAGCCTTTGTGGGTAAGCTGAGGAATGAGAACTCGGCGATTGAGTTATCTGAAGTAATTGTGCGGGTATCGCAGTTTTGTGATGTGTTCTGGAGCAATGCTACCAGGCAGCCTCTTTTGTGGAATCCGTATACTGGTTGGGAATACAGGTAATAGCGGAAGCGTACGATTGTCTTGACACGTAAATCCGTGTAGCCAGTTTTGTAGCCAATTCAGCGTACTTTTAACAACAATCAACTACGATCAACGGCAATCATCTATTTCTGACTGACTCTTTTAGACAGGCGTAACGATTTTTTATGTCTAAACCACATCATTTATCAAACCACAAGAGGCCTGCTCGCTTATAGGTAGATATAACCACGGATTGTATTGGGTAGAGGTATTGGGCGGATGGGGAGGGATTATCACGGTTTCTAACAAATCCAAGTCACGCTCACTGTGATCCTCTCCCAGCTCCAGAAAATCGAAGGTATATTCATCCT
>CAZJBZ010000483.1:0-3063 GCA_964543975.1 uncultured Spirochaetales bacterium | reverse complement strand
CAGGATAGCGCCCCGTTAAAAAGGTCGCCCTGCTGGGGGTACAGATGGGGCACTGGGTATACGCCCGTTCGAACGCGACCCCCCGTTTTACCAGACGGTCTAAGTTCGGCGTATTGATGTAGTGATTACCAAGACTGCGGATGGTATCGAAGCGCTGCTGATCGGTGCAGTACCAGAGAATATTCGGTTTATTAGTCGGCTGTTTTTTCGAAGTTTTCATGGCCGTTATTGTACCCATGGCAGCGGATAAATACAAGCCGAAGGACAGCCTCAATCTCTCCCGCAGAACGAACAAAATAGACTTCGATTCGATCCTGTACGAGACGGTTTAGAGGTTATGCCCGCCCTTTTTTCTTAAAACGACAGTATCACCTTGAAAGCTTCCCGGGTCTTGATCATGCCGATCCCTCTCTCCACCTCTTCCATGGGAACGACATGGCTGTAGTAATCCTTCGGATCGATCCGTCCGTTAACAATCATCTTTACGACCTCGTCGTGAACGGCGTGCTCTCTATAGGGAAAGGTAAGTTTGTGTATGGCGACATGGTCCGGTATTTTTAAAAGATCGAGCATTCTCCCCTGCGGTTTTATTACCCCGTAGATTCCAACCTTGCCTCCCGGTTTGAGCATACCGGCGGCTTCGATGATGATCTGTGTCTTTCCCACCGCATCGATAATAAGGTCGAAACGCCGATCGTCGAGCGCTGCCGGGGCCCCCTCGTTATGAGAGTTGATGACCAGGTCCGCCTTTCCGATTCTCGATACCCGTTCCAGCCGATCGTCCCGATGACCCACACATCCCACCCGGCCTGCTCCTAACATCCTGCTGAACGCGACGAGGCCAAGGCCGACCGGGCCGTCGCCGTACACCAGAATATCCATGCCCTGCCGCAGGCTGAAGTTTCGGAGAGCGCTAAGGTTTTCCTTGAGTGAAAGGACGACTGCTGCATCCTCGATTGCAATTTCATCAGGTATCTTTCTACCTGCGTAGAGCTCCGCATCGATGTCCGCCTCACCGTCCTCAGTCATTGCGCGTACGTCTCTGATTACCCCGTATTCCGCCATGTTCCCCCACATGCTATTGAATCGGCTTCCTTGAGCGGCCCGGTACTCCGGATTGATGACCCGGTCGCCGATTGCAAAGTTCCGTACCTTCGCACCCACCTCAACGACCTCACCGGCAGCTTCGTGTCCTAAAATGATCGGAAAGTCGACGGTCATGTCCGCTATCTCATCGTTGATGATTTTCAGGTCAGTGGCGTTGCAGAGACCGCACGTCTTTATCCGTACCAGACATTCGTATTCCCCGATCGTCGGTACGGCAACGTCGACGATTTCTACTCTCCCTCTTTCAATAACAGCTATCGCTTTCATTCTTTATCACTCCGTTACTACATTTTTGTTATGATGGGCCGTGAGATTAAAAGTTAACCCGGCGGATCGTTAGTGCGCCGTTCGACGAATTATCTCAGTCTGGAGCTCTCTATCCAAATTGACAAAATACTCGCAGTACCCCGCTATCCGCACGATGAGGTCCCTGTGTTTGTCAGGATGCTCCCGCGCGTCTTCCAAGATTTTTTGATCGACAAGATTGAACTGGATTTGCGGTCCTCCCCTCTTGAGATAGGTTTTGATGAGCGCTTTGAAAGCCGCGCTACCGTTCTCATCCTTTACCATCGCAGGATTGATCTTGAGATTACAGGTGACCGCACCGGTATAGTTGTGGGGTCCCGGTTTCAAGATCGAGTTGAGCAGTTTTGTGGGACCGTTTACGTCCTTCCCCTGGGTGGGGCCCATGTTATCGCTTAGGGTCTCGCCGCTTCTTCTCCCGTTCGGTGTAGCGGGAATTACCTCACCTAAAAAAACGTGGTCGGTATAACTGAAATAGCGGGTCACGAACTTCCCGTCAACAGGATCGTTGTTCAGTCGGTGGACACTCTCCGATAGAACGTTAACCATCCGGACAGCCAATTCATCGACCCACTCGATATCGTTTCCGAAACAGAAAGGATTATTCACGAACTGCTGCCGCAGCAGCTCATGCCCTTCAAAATCATTTTCTATTATAGTGCAAAGCTTTTGAAAGGTGAGCTCCTTCTTCTCATAAACAAACTGTTTAATTATCGAAAGCGAATCAACTACAGTTCCCAACCCGCTGCCGCCCACGGCAATAGGCGGTCCGTACACCGTTCCGCCGTGAAACAGGTCCTTCCCCGACTCCAAACAGTCATCGATAAAGAGGGATGCAAACGGATCGTAGTAACTCTCTTTCCGTTCACGTAAAATCCGTTCCGCCTCTTCGCGCCGTGCCGCAACTTCGTCTTGTATCCGGTCTAGATAGGCCGCGAAAAATCGATCGAAGGAGGCATGAAAATTCGCAGCCTCGTGGAGCTGCCGCAGCAGCAAATCGGGGAATGATAGGGTCGAGACATTGGCCCATTGCGGCTGTCGTCCCTGGACCATCATCTCCACGCACCCCATGTTGTAATAGTCACGGGCGTGTTCAGGTTTGTAGCCCAATCCGGTAAAGTTGGGGACCCATACCGAATCGTTTAGGATCATCGGATGGCCGCTGCCCGATGCTACTGTCCTTATCACCCGGTCGAACAGCCGGGCAGGGCTTGTTTCGGTCATTCGCACGGCGACGTTGGGATAGGGGAGTTTCAGCTTCTCGGTCACCTCCAGACAGAGAGAAGTCAGGTCGCTGGACCCCTCACCCCCTTCAGGCGTCATCCCGCCGAGACAGATGCTCTGGACGGTCCTCATCTTCGGTTCGTTTATCTTGATCCACATGCAGCAGAGAAGCTCTTTTATCCTTTCACGGGCCTCCTGCCCGCACTCACGATCACGCTTAAAGAAGGGGTACATATACTGGTCGAACCGAGCAAAGGAGAGGGCCGAACCGCCGGCAATACTCTGAATGATATGGACCATCCAGAGAAGCTGCAGCGCCTCCCTGAAGTTTTCAGGAGCGCCCTCCGATATCTTTTCACAAACCGCTGCCATCTCTTCCAATTCCTCCGCACGGTTTTCACTGCATGACTTCTCAGACGCTTCGCTTCG
>CAZJBZ010000482.1:0-3073 GCA_964543975.1 uncultured Spirochaetales bacterium | reverse complement strand
TTCGGAGGAAGGTATGACAGGTCCGGGATGTCTTCATCCCGGACCCGCCGGCTAAGGGAGGTAATTGCAATTACCTTACACCGGCATTTTGAAAGAGGCTCAAGGATTATTTTTTTAAGAGATACACTGCAACGTCTCGCTTTTTAATAGCAAGGACATGTTTATCATCAAGTAGACTAATATCTCGTTTTTTATCCAAACCGCGAAGGCACTTAATATTTGCGAATCCTTTCATTGAAAAAACAGCCTTGTGTTCTGTTTCGTCATAATTGAAAACAAAGAGAAGCCGCTCGTTACCCTTTTCCAGTACCCGAGATGTTACAAACCCTTCACTTGTGACGGTATAGTGGGGGTCCACCACTGATGTGACCAGTTTGTAAATACCCTCCATCGATTTTTCATCCCAGGTTGTTGCGACATGGTAGGAAGGATGGGTAGCGAGGTAGTAGGTCGTTCCCTTCCCCACGTTGTTTCTAAAGATTGCCGGTTTGCCGTTTTCACAATATGTGCCGACGACCTGTGCCTCTTTCGGCTGCACAATCCGTTTAAAAAGTGCGCCTGAAAAAGATCCTGTAGTACCATCAGCAAGCAGAAAATCAACATCCAAGTTGTAGTGTTTTTCAAAGAAACTGTCCCGAAACGGCGGCATCCCCTCTCGGTCTGGCAAAATCTCGGTTTCTTTAACCCCAAAAAGCCGGTCCAGCCCCTCGCCGGGGATTGTCGGACTAAACCAGGTGCGATGGTCATAACAGCCGAGCCCCCCTTCGGAAATTACTGTGCCGCCGCCGTCGACATAATCTCGGATTTTGACCGCCAATTCCTTCGTCATCATGATCGGGAACGGCAGGTACAGTACATCTATTCTCGACCAGTCGGATTCCGCGGTAACAACGTGGGGGGCCATATGGTTATGCCAGAGAGCTTGATAGACACCTCGCAATGCCTCGAGATATGGATTTTCCTGCCACCAGACTGAGACCGCTTCCGACTGGATCGCAATGCTCGAATCGAAGAGGATGCCTATTCTGTCCTGCAGCGGCTTCGCCTCCATCAGGAAGCTGTTCCATTCACTGCTGAACTCCGCCACCTCACGGGCTTCTTCAGTCCTATCCAGTATCGTCCCGTCCATACCGACCAATCCCCATCCCGGGGCTTCGACACCAAGCCGTTCAGGCTTAAACTGCCAGTACATGAGACCTTTTGCCCCGTGAGCAACGCACATCCATGTGGTTATCCTGATATCTTCTTTTGAGAATATTTCCGAGCTGAAACCGTAATGGCTTTCGCCGCTCGCCAGCTCCGATACCCAATAGAAGGGGCTGGCCGCAAGAATCGCATCGAGACAGAGCGGGAACTTAGATAAAAGAGTTTGATAGTTTGGGTTGCCGAATCTGTTGTTCCACTGGTGCATCGAGGACCCGTAGAAATCGACGACCGAGGCGTTCTTCCAGTCATCAGCGTAAGGTCTATAGATGGAGGACCCGGGACCGATACAGTGGGTCATGGGAGGGACAGACGTATCGATTTCACGAACGATTTCCGCACGCCAGCCGATCTGTTCAGCAAGACGGTCCTGCATGAACAACGTCATAAGGTAGTTAAGCGGTAAATTGTCCGTCGAAAACGGTACCGGCACTTCATTGAAGGTCGGATAGTTCCGGCCGATAAACTCATTACAGGCCTCAACTGAACCGAATCGTTTTTCAAGCCACGCTACGAACTCGCGGCGTGTATTCTCACAACTGCAGAATATCTGGACCGGTTCGTTCCATACGTCCCAGGAGACGAGACACTTTCTTCCTTTGTAGCGGTCGATGATCCTCCGCAGACAGTCCAGACTGTGTTTCGCTACATCCGGCTGGTCCCAGCATGGGCGGAACCCTCCGATCTGGTAGGCACTATAGACGGTTTCGTAGACTGGTTGACGTTGAATATCCATCACCCGGGCGTCCGGATAGTTGAGATAAATCCATTCGGGCGGTGTTTCCAGGATGGTATTGGGTACCATCCCCATGTCATACTTATCGCAGAGGTCGAATATGCGGTCGAAATCATCGAATTTGTAGTTCCCCTGAACCGGTTCGACCCAGCGCCATTGGATCCAGATTTTGATAACGTTAAAGTCCATGTCTTTCATTCTTTTTATGTCATCTTCCCACTCATCTGCAGGCGGTGTAGGGGGACGAAAATACTGAGATCCGAAATAAAATTGTTGTGGTCTTTTTGCTTTATCCATTGATTTGCTCCTTTCTTCTCTGTGCTTGTATACGCACTCAAATGTATTCAGATCAGCAATTGCCGACACTGAATGCCTGTAATTGTTTCACATCGATATCCGCCCCGTCATAGATTACGACTGGTTTTTGCATCCCGGGCAGAAGGTCGAAATAATTGTCGGAGAGACGGTAAGATGCCGGAACGGTGAAGTGTACGGCGTGGGCGTATGTCTTACTACTGACCGTCAGGATAATATTGTTGCCCTCCGGCAGTGCATTATTAATAGAAACGTCAGCCTTGGTAATTCCGGATTCCCGGAACGTCCTGTGACGGTAAGTTGCGGAATCAAGTACAGAGCTCTCCTTCGAAGCTTTCTCCTGTACAGGAAAGGCAACGACCGTTCCTGTATCCAGCTGCGAGTGCGAGGGGAGAGGATATGCAGCCACATTAGTTTTTGAAAAGGGAAGGACATGATAATCGATCGCCTGGATGTCCGATTCCGTTCCGTCCCAGCTGAGATAACCGAACTTAAGCGTTCCTTGCAGCAGCTCCGATGTATCGTTCAACATGATAAGAACGACCTCATCTTCTTTTCCGCCGAATATGTTTCCGCCCCGACGCAATACCAATCGTTTATGGGCAAGACATCGTTTTACATTGTAGTAGGCGATCTTTCGCCGCAGGTAATAATCCACGATGGTCCAGCCGTTTTCGCCCCACGTGTCGGTGTACATCCAGTGGATCCCTCCCCAGGTATAGGGATTTGCCCGCAGCGACTCCAGTGAATACCCTAAATTCAGCCCCTGACAGAGACCGCCCAGCAGGATGTACTCATCCAGTGAGAGCCCTTCGGGGT
>CAZJBZ010000481.1:0-3074 GCA_964543975.1 uncultured Spirochaetales bacterium | reverse complement strand
CTCTTGTAATAAAGTTGGTTTTTCTTTACTTTTACCGGGATTTTACCTCCTTGTCCTTTCTTTTTTCCTCAACTGTCATTTTGAAATACCGATAAACAGAATAAGGAAAAGAATAATTAAGGATCCTTTTAGGAGGAGCGTAAAACTCTCCTTAATCTTTTTATCGACTCCCCCCACGTTAACCTTAAGCTAAAAACTTAATTTTTTTCTGAAAGGCCGTCATAAAAAAAACAGGGGAATTGTGCTTGAGAAGAAAGGGATTTTTATTACCGGGGGAAAATGGCCTGCTTTTTAGACGAGGTAATTGCCGACGGGGAGGCATCTCATATTATCTCAGTTTGATTCTAGAAATGAAAGATACTTCTGAGCAATGGGATCGTCAGGTTCTATTTCCAAGACCGTCTTAAAGAACCCGATCGCTTCTTCTTTTTGGTTTTCTTTTAATGCCAGTATTCCTAAGTTTGAAATGATTTTTACGTTTTCAGGTTCCTGCTTTAATGCTTCAGACAGTCTTTTTCTGCTTTCTCTGTAATCACCTAATTCCATTAAACAGATTGCCAGTTCATTAAGAGTGTCGGTTTCAGACGCTCCGAATTCCAAGGCTTTGAGGAAGGCTTCTTTTCCTTCAGCATAACGCTCCGTGCGGCGAAACGCCCATCCTAAAAGAAACCAGGCATTTGAAACGTCCGATCGGTGGTTTAAAAACTCTTTTATTTTTTCAATACCTGCCTCTTCCCGTCCCATGCGGATAAAGTCATATGCTTCCTTAAACAGTGTATCAAGCCGATTATGTTTACTCAGTTCTTGAAGAATATTCTCGATTTCCGTTCGCTTCTTCTTCTCGGTGGCAAGCCTCAAAAACTTTTCAAAATGTTCTCGCGTTTTTCGTTCGTTGTTGTTGCGCAAAAAAAAGTGACCCGCGTTATAGTGAACATCCGCCGATTCGGGGTCACGGTCCAAACCCTCTTTATATGTTTCAAACGCTCGGTTTAAGTACCGTTCTTTCAGTTCTTGATTACCGATCCGCTCGTATGCTAAGGCATGCTGTTCATAGACTAAAGCTAAATTAACGCAGTTAAGCACCTCGTCAGGGTTAAGGTTTGAGAGTGCGTTGAATATTTCTTCTGCTAAATCATAATCTTGGTTCTTCGCCTTAAGAATAGCGGTACTTGTTAATTCCTCAACAATCGATGGTTTGATGGTCTTAATAAAGGTGCGATAATAATCAATCTGTTCATGGTTTGGATCATACGCTAAAATTTTGAGCATCGCGGCGATTATCATTTCCCATGACAGATTATAAAGCTGTAACTCTTCTTCCCCCGGTGGAATCTCTACCGGCAGGAGGACCGTGGGATCTATTTCGAACTCACCGATTGAACGTTTCAACTGTTCGGGAATAGAAATATAAACAATGTTTTGCAGTGGTTTTGGTGCTGATGGATATAAGGTTTCATTCATTTTCTTCATTTTCTTTAGACGGTGCTTCCGATGTCTTTCGTAAATGGACTAAATAGTCGTTAAGCCGCATTTTATACTGCAGCGGAACGGACTTTTCGTCGAACAACATGGCTAAGGCGGCCAGATCCGGTCTTCCTTGGACCGGTTCGTATCGTACAATCTTTCCTTTTATCGTCAGAATTTGTGTTTTATCCTCCAGTTCAATTGTAAGCGCCGCTTCCTTCTCTAAAAGGAATTTTGCAACTCCGACAACGATAAATTTGGCACCCGAGAAGGAAATATCTCGCAAGATAGCTTTCCTCGGTACGTTTTGGATGTACACCTGCACATCTTTGCCTTTCAGTCCCAGTTTGCGAATGGCATCAGGCGTGATGAGGATTCGTTCTTCCTTTCGTTTTTTCGCGTTTATGTTAGCTTCGAGCAGTTGACCCAAAATTTCAATTAAATCATCCGGAGGGCGCTGAGTATAGGCAATCGATATGTAGTTTAAACTCTTGTTTTCGGAATTATACGGATGAAAACCGGTTATCTTTGCCCCGACAAAAAAAGAAACTGGGTCTATCTTGTCGGTTTGCTTAAAACTGAACCGCAGGGATACAACATTATTCGCCTGCCGAAAACGTTCATAGTGTTTCTCGGTGAGGCTTGCCACAGCCTTCGCGCCTGCCATCGAAGTCGAATAGACGATGCATGGAATTTGATCTCCTAAGCACTTCAGAAAAACCTGTTTCGTTAGAAGGCCTGTAGCCTCAATAACTTGTTTTGTGAAGGTAACATCAATATTTTTATATATAGAATAATATTGTGATATCTGTTGGCTTGTAACTAGGGCCATAGCTTTGTTTGATATACTATGATAGATTAAAAGGGCTTGTCAACATAATCACTTTTACGCGTAAGGAGGCGCCATTGGCATTACTAGTTGGAATAGGGAATCCTCTTATGGATTTGATTATGCAAACAGGATTTGAATCATTGGAAGCATTAGGGGCCGTACCCGGCTCAATGAATCTGGTGGATGTTGAGCAGATGAAACGGGTTGTTGAACTTGGCGGAAAACCGAAGAAAACCCCGGGCGGAAGCTGCGCGAATGCCCTTCGCGGATTGGCGTGGTTATCCGACGGTGACGGTGAATCTCCGCTCTTTTTGGGTGCTGTCGGGAATGATGAGGACGGTACCTTTTTTTCAAACGAGCTGGAAAGGTTGGGGGTGGAACCGGCAATGGCGTTTACAGAAACCGCGACGGGAAAATCGGCTATCCTGGTTACTCCTGATTATGAACGGACAATGTTCACGTTTTTGGGCGCTTGCAGAGATTTTTCCGAGAATGATATCGATTGGGAAAAGTACTCTTCCGCTCGATATCTCTACACAACAGGCTATATGTGGGATACGGAGAATCAAAAAAAGGCTGTGCGGAAAGCTATGATGAAGGCAAAAGAACAAAATGCTACCACGATATTTGATTTGGCGGATCCCTTTGTCGTCCACCGGTTTAAAGATGAACTTATTGATTGGTTGCCTGGGAAAATAGATATTCTCTTCGCCAATCGAGAAGAGTTGTCAGCAATGAGCGGTGAAAAAGAAGATGATGATATACTCGAAAAAACGGC
>CAZJBZ010000480.1:0-3077 GCA_964543975.1 uncultured Spirochaetales bacterium | reverse complement strand
AAACACCATCGCTGTCCCACTCGGGCCTCTCCGTCGACGTGATTGAAGATTTGTCTTCTCTCGATTCGTTAGATGATTTGATAAAGGAATGCACAATAATCGTCAATGCTCTTTGCGACATTATTCAAAATGAAAACAGTGCCAAATCGCATCATCTTATCGAAAAAGCGATGGGGTATATATCACTGAATTATAGTAAAGATTTCTCGATAGAAGATGTCGCGTCCTTTGTAGGATATTGTCCCAACTATTTTTCCCACACGTTTAAAAAACATATGAAAAAATCATTTTCACGAGTACTGACCGAATACAGGATCAACCACGCGAAACGATTGCTCAAGAAACCCCACTTGCGAATTTCAGAGATAGCGGAACAGGTCGGTTTTCACGATCCGCACTACTTCAGCCACCTCTTCGGCAAAATTACCGGACTAAGTCCTACAGAGTTTCGGAAAAACAGTGGTTGCAGCATTCCAAAAGTAAGCTCTTGCAGTAGTTGCAAAGACACGGAAAAAAACCTAAGGTAGACCCTACATTTATTGCAAGGAGCACATCAATGAAAGGACAGGAGTATAAAGAGGCATTTGCACGGAGGATTTCGGAACGGGCTGAAAAAATCAGTCCCACCGTTGAGATTGACCCCGTGTTGCCGGATTTCGGTGATAAAAAGACAACGGAAGAAAAAGTGGATTGGATCGCCTCACAACTTACGATCGAAGAGAAGATCGATTTTTTAAGCGGAGTTGATATGATGGCGATACGAGGGAACGAACGGCTCAACCTTCCGCGGGTGTGGTGCAGCGACGCATCCTCGGGCGTACGCTGTTTCGGTCCAGGCACCTCTTTCCCGGCGCTTCTGGCACTTACCGCGACATGGAACAGAGAAACGATCCGCACCGTGGGAGAGGCGATCGCCGACGAGTGCCGGGCCATCGGGGTATCGGTCCTTCTCGGACCCGGGGTAAACATTTACCGAATTCCTAACTGCGGAAGAAACTTCGAGTATATGGGTGAAGACCCCTACTTGACCGGAGAGATGGTCGTCCCCTACATCGACGGGGTCCAAAGCCGCGGAGTGGCGGCAACAGTCAAACACTTCGCCTGCAACAACTCCGATTACGACCGGCATCGAATGAACGCCGTTGTCGACGAACGCACCTTACGGGAGATATACCTGCCCGCATTCAAGAAGGCGGTCCAAAAGGGAAAAGTGATGGCCCTCATGTCTTCGTACAATCCGGTGAACGGGACTTACGCAAGCGAAAACGGATATCTCCTGAACGACATCCTCAAGAAAGAGTGGGGTTTTACAGGCGCCGTTATGTCGGACTGGGTAAGCACCTATTCGACACAAGGTCCCGTCAAGGGCGGACTGGACCTGGAAATGCCGAACGGCATGTTTTTGAATCGCAAAACGTTACAGCCGTTACTCGAAGACGGCACCGTCACCGAAGCGGACATCGATGAACATGTTCGCCGGACACTTCGGCTTGTCATAGAGACCGGGGCTTACGATAAGGCGGCACTCGATACAACGAAGCGGCCGCAACCGGGAAATCATAGGGAGTTGGCCCGAAAAGCGGGAGCGGAATCGATCGTCCTCCTAAAAAATAAAAAAAACATTTTGCCGTTCGATGGAGACACGATTAAGCGGATCGTCGTTATCGGCCCTAATTCCCTTGCCACTCCCACCGGGGGCGGCGGTTCCTCCTACGTGCACGCGGTAGACCCGGTCGGTATCTATGACGGATTGAAAACGGCTTTGGATGGTTCGATCGAAGTCGGTTTTGTAGAGATGGACACTTCAGCTGTGGCGACCGGAGAGGTCAACCTTGGAACGCTGACCGAGGACAAAAAGGCCGCTCTTCGCGAAGCGGACGCCGTAGTTGTGTGCGCCGGCTACAATCACGTTATCGAAAGCGAATGTTACGACCGAAGCTGGACCCTCCCCGAGGGTCAGGCTGAATTGATCGGGACGGCCGCGCGACTCAATCCGAACACAGTGGTTCTGGTCAATGCCGGCGGAGGCTTCGAAACCGAAAGCCGGCTCTCCGAAGTCGCAGCACTGGTCCATGTTTTCTACCTGGGAGCTGAATCGGGAAACGCCGTTGCCGATGTTTTAACAGGAGCGGTCAATCCTTCGGGAAAACTTCCCTTTACTATCGCTAAGCGGTGGGAAGACCATCCTGCCTCTAAAAACTTCCCCAAAGACCCGGACGCTACAAGCGAACGATTGAGTAACGGCCCGGAGGTACGGCGGAAGGGATTGGAATGGTCCCCGGAACAATTACGGAATATTCCGTCCGAGCAGTGGGACATCCCCTATGAAGAGGGGCTTTTCGTCGGATACAGACATTTCGATACCCGCAGCGTTACTCCCCAATTTCCATTCGGTTTCGGTCTCTCCTACACTACCTTTGCGTTGACAAATCCGAAGGTGAGCGTCGAAACCGTAGGAGCGAATGACGGACTCGAGGTTACCGTGACCGTTAACAACAGCGGCCGACGAGAAGGCGCGGAAGTGGTGCAGGTGTATGTCGCCGATCTTGAAAGTTCTCTACCCCGGCCGGAGAAAGAGCTGAAAGGTTTTGCGAAAGTATTCCTCCAAGCCGGAGGAGAAAAGGAGGTGACCGTCTCGCTTGATCCGGAAGCGTTCCGCTATTACGATCCCGACAAGAAAGCGTGGACCGCCGAACCGGGTACCTTCGAGATTTTCGTAGGCAGCAGTTCCCGGGACGTTCTTTCGGCAGGAACGGTGGAATTGAAATAGAACATAAACCGGCTGTTGTCCGATAAACACGCTTTCATGCTGTTTCTCCTTAATCCCACTCTTCAGTAAAAGATAGCTTCCCTGTCCCAAGCTTCTTCCCATGAGGAAGCTGTGCTGAAAAAAAGAGTGTTTTTTGGATTACAGATTGCATGAAACGCAGCCGCGGGGATACGCTCAGGATCACATGTCCACCAAATAAACACATGGGTGGGCCTCTTTCAAAACAGGGATATGTGGCACTTGCAAAAATGTCAATTACTTATATTATAAGTAATTAGATATTTCAATCCGGATAAAATGATGATTT
>CAZJBZ010000479.1:0-3109 GCA_964543975.1 uncultured Spirochaetales bacterium | reverse complement strand
TAAATTGAAATTAGAGGTGATTTAATTCATATTTTCTAATTTTTATTATTGACGTCGAGCTTCCATCATGAAATAATAAACTCAAATTATCTTCACAACAAAAGGAAGAAACATGAAAGATATACCACGCTCCGAACATCCTCGACCTCAATCGATAAGAAACGATTGGATTAATCTAAACGGTGAATGGACGTTCACATTCGATTTCTCGCGTTCAGGTAAAGAGAGAAAACTTAACACTTCTGACGGTTTTTCGGACACTATCCTGGTCCCGTATTGTCCCGAAAGCCGCTTATCGGGTGTTCATTATACCGATTTTATCGAAGAGATGTGGTACCACCGCTTTATAGAAATACCGAAAGAGTGGATTGGAAAAAAAATTCTCCTCCATTTCGGCGGTATTGATTATAGAGCCGATATTTTTATCGACGGCGTTCCGGTAACGCAACATTGGGGCGGAGCATCCTCATTTACAGTCGATATAACGAATGCGGTAGAATCGGGAAAACAACACAACCTTGTTGTGCGGGTCAGGGATTTTCTCAGAGCGGGCAATCAGCCCTCGGGCAAACAACGTCCCGAATATGAGTTTAAAACATTACGCGCGCATTATACCAGAACAACCGGTATTTGGAGTACGGTTTGGCTGGAAGCCGTACATCCTTACGGACTCGAGAGCTGCGCAATTATACCGGACCTTGACAGAGAGCGGTTTGTTTTTGTCCCGTTATTCCATGCCGCAAAGAAAGGCAATTCATTTCGTATCAATGTTCTCTCCACAGGCAGCACTGTAGCGGAGATTGCCGCCCCACAATGCAACGGAGTACCGATTGAAGTGCCGCTGCGGGAAGGGACCGAATGGGAACCTGGTAGTCCGTTTCTCTACGATATTGAATTGAAGGTTGTGTCGGCCGGCGGGGAGCTACTGGATACTGTATCGAGTTACGGGGGGTTGCGAAAAATTCACATTGAAGAAAATCGCATCTTTCTGAATAACAAATCGCTCTATACACGGTTCGTTCTCGACCAGGGGTTCTACCCCGACGGTCTCTGGACGGCACCGAGTGATGAAGACCTCAAGAATGATATTCTCCTTTCCATGCAGGCAGGATTCAACGGGGCCCGGCTGCACCAAAAAGTTTTCGATGAACGGTTCCATTATTGGGCCGACACCTTAGGATATCTTACGTGGGCGGAATCCCCGAGTTGGGGCGTCAACCCGACCGACGTTACCGGCGCCAGGAATTTTCTCTCGGAATGGCGCGAGCTAGTAGTGCGTGACCGTAATCACCCTTCGATTATGGCATGGACACCGCTGAATGAAACACGACACATCGAAGAAAACCCCGAACAGCACTATCGGTTTCATAGAGACGTTTACGACACAACCCGTGCATTGGACCCGACAAGACCGGTCAATGAGACCAGCGGGTATATCCACGTTAAGACCGACCTTTTCACCGTCCATACCTACGAGCAAGATCCGAAAAAACTCAAAGAAGAGCTGTCCCCAAACCAGGAAACCGGTGTCTTTCGACGTTATCCGAAATGGGAGGCGACATACAACGGACAACCTTATCTTGTCGACGAGTTCGGCGGCATCCTGTGGATTCCCGAAGACAGAAAACCGTTCCTGCCGACATCATGGGGGTATGGTGAAGCGCCGAAAACCGAAGATGAGTTTTTCAAACGATTGGAAGGCCAGGTTGAAACCGTATTATCGTTTGACCATATCTGCGGATACTGCTACACACAGTTAACGGACGTCGAACAGGAACAAAACGGAATTTACACGTACGACCGCTCCGAAAAATTCGATATGAAGAAAATAAAACGGATATTCAGTAAAAAACCGGACGGTTACCACCTATAAACCAACCGGCTTCGGACCAACGAAAATCGAAATGAAAAGGACCTCGTGCAAATGACTTCGAGAGAAAGAGTAAACGCATTGTTGCAGGGCAAACCGGTCGACAGAATTCCCAACGGTCTTGGAGGATGTGAGACCGCCGGGATGCATATCATGGCCTACGATAAACTGAAAAAGGTGTTGGGCGTTGCCGACCGAACGAACCGTATGTATACCTTTATGACCAATGCCGTTTTTGAACCTTCGGTATTAAAAGCCATGCACGGCGATATCATCATCCTCAATTCGAGAATGTGTCCCTCTCCGCTGTGGGGTACAGAGGTCGACCATAGCTGGAAAGAAGAAACGTTCTGGGGTAAGCAATTTCAAATACCGAAGGAGTGGAGTTTTCGAAAAGAAAGCGACGGAACGATTGTCTGGGAAAATATCGGTTGGGTCTGCCCCCCGGGAGGAATCTATTTCGACCCCCAACCAAATCCAGCAACCAAAGAAGAAGAGTTTAAACCAGCCGAATTCAATCCATCCCACGATATTCCCGACGAAATTTTAAAAGAAGCGGAAAAAAGCGCCCGATGGTTATATGAAAATACCGACTATGCGATCTGTGTTGGAGAATCCATCCGTGACCTTCAAGTGAAAGCAGGCAGCATAGAACAGTGGTGGATGCGGCTGATCGACAGCAAAGACGGGGTGCATGAATACCTCGGAAAGGCGTGTGAAGCCGGTATCGCTCAGCTGAAATTGGTCGACCAAGCTGTCGGCAAATACGGAGAGATGATGATGATCGCCGACGATATCGGTGATATTCGCGGAGTAACAATCGGTCCGGACCTCTGGCGGGAAATATACAAACCGCACTACAAAAAACTCTTTTCCGAATGGCATAACCACAGTTCACTCAAAATATCGATGCACAGTTGCGGTTCTATTGCGGATATTGTCGGTGATCTTATCGAATGCGGGCTCGATATTATCAACCCTGTCCAGATTTCGGCAGCCGGCATGGCTCCTTCCGAATTGACCCGACGTTACGCGGGCCGGATCATCTTCTACGGAGGTTGCTACGATTCGGTTAAATTTCCCAAAACGATGGACGAAGACGAGGTATACATAGATGTTACCGCCAATTTGCATATCCTAGCCGATGATAATAATTACATCTTTGCCGGTGTCCATAACCTCCCCGGCGATATGCCGGAACATCATATAAGAGGCTTCCTGCGTGCCTATTGGGATTTT
>CAZJBZ010000478.1:0-3153 GCA_964543975.1 uncultured Spirochaetales bacterium | reverse complement strand
CTCTATGCATCTTTTTTACAAATATTTCTTATTTTTTTGAATAAAACCGCCGTTAAATATAAAAGATATCTTTGTTACCGGAATAGAATTGGAGCTTCATGGAAAAACAGAAACAAGAAGCCTTTCGGAATTTTTTAACGCAGCTACCGAAAACAGAAATCCATCTTCACCTAGAAGGTTTGGCCGGTATTGAGACCATATGGAAACTCATTACTCGGAACAACCTCTCTCTTGCGGGTATCTCCAACAAAGCAGATTTGATAAATCGGTATTCAGTCGAAAGCTTAGATGAATTCATAAATCTCTTCATAGAAGTTATTCAAAACTGTTTTCAAAGAGTTGAAGACATGGAACTTCTCTTTAATGATGCAGAATCATATCTTACTCGCAACAATATCAGGTATGCTGAAATTTTTTTTGCTCCTTCCAAGTTTGTTTCAAACGGCCTTCAGTTTGATAGAATGATGGAAACCCTCGATAAAGGGGCGCGGTATTTAAAAAAACAGGCGGATATAACGGTGCAATTTCTTATCGACGTCTCTCGAACAACAGGGGTCGATAACGCAAAGAATAACCTTGAACAAACCCTACGGTATAAACCATCCAGTGTTATAGGAATTGGTCTCGGCGGATCAGAAAAAATAGGACCTGCCAGAGATTTTCAAGAAGTATTCGAGAAAGCACGAGAAAACGGGTTGCAAGTGGTGGCACATGCCGGAGAAGACATCGGTCCGGAATCAATTTGGGATGCCCTTCAGTTTTTGAATGTGTCCCGCATAGGCCACGGTATCAGTGCCATTCAAGATGAAAAACTGATGGAGTATCTCGCTGAAAAGAAGATTCCATTGGAAATATGTCCGACAAGCAACCTCTTCACCCGGCGATTTGTAAAAATATTGAAAGAACATCCGATAAGACCGTTTTTTGATCGCGGCATGACTGTTACCGTTAATACCGATGATCCGGCAATATTCAATATTGATCTTATCGATGAATATATGAATCTTTTAATTGAAGGACTGTTTTCGTATCGAGAAATTGTAGACATAGTAAAGAATGGTCTCTTCGCTACATTCCTACCGGAAAAAGAAAAAAAAGCGTGGTGGAAAAAAATAGAAAAGATGATTGCTGCATCTCAGTTTGCCTAACCGTGACCACCACAGGTGGTGGCTTTTGCTTTAGTAAATCGGTGAGTTAGCGGGGCCGGCCTTGTGCGAAACAGGGATATACGACAATAAGAGATTCAAGTCTTCCTTCTGTTTCACGTGAAACATATAAGTACTGCCATACAGCTTTTGGCAGTATCTAATCATCCTTGACCACACGCGCAACACCAACGAGATAATCCGGTTTATCAATATTAACAACTTTCACACCCATCGCCGTCTTTCCCAATATCGGAACTTCCTCAATCTTTAGCTTGATTGTGTTACCTTGAGAAGTAATACAGACGATATCGTCAATCGTATTAACTGAGATCGCGTGTGCTACCTCTCCCGTTTTATCGGTAGTTTTATAAGCCCTTTGTCCTTTCGTCCCTCTACCGTGACTGGTGAAATTATCATAATCTATCCGTTTGCCATATCCATATTCCGTTACAAGGATAATCTGTTCTCCGCCATCTACCGAAATGACACCTGCAAGTTCATCCTGTTCCGAAAGCTTTATTCCCTTCACCCCGCGAGAATTTCTCCCGGTCGCCCGTATATCCATCTCATTGAAACGCAGAGAAAGCCCATGTCTGGTTACCATAATGATATCCTGCTTTCCGTCGGTGAGCATTGCGCTTATCAGTCTGTCGCCCGAATCAAGTTTAATAGCGATGATACCGTGAGTCCGGGCTTTGGAGAAAGCTCCTGTTTGAACTTTTTTAATTATTCCCCGACTGGTAGCCATACAAATGAAAGAGTCTTCAGAAAATTCTTCTAAAGCTAAAACGGTAGTAATGTCCTCATTCGGTGAGATTGTGAGGAGACTCTTGATCGAACTACCTCGAGAACTCTTTGAACCTTCGGGAATCTCATGGACCTTCATCCAGTAAGCTTTACCTTCGCTTGTGACAAAAAGAATATAATCATGAGTAGAAGCGATGAAGATATGTTCGATAAAATCTTCATTTTTTAACGTTGTTGATGAAGAACCTTTTCCCCCTCTTCCTTGGCTGCGATACGAAGACAGCGGAATACGTTTGATAAAGCCCCTGTTGGAAATGAGAACGACCATATCCTCCTTTTGGATTAAGTCTTCTATATCGATTTGTTCTATTTCATCAGCGACAATTTGTGTCCTCCTGTCGTCTCCGTACTTCTCCGCGATTGCTTTGGTTTCGTCCTTTATCAAGCCGAGAATTTTCTCCTCGCTCCCCAATAAATCTTTTAAATATGCGATACGCTCAAGGACCTCTTTCAATTCATCAAGAATCTTCTGCGTCTCTAAATTGGTAAGTTTCTGCAGCCGCATATCCAATATTGCTTGGGCTTGTTTTTCAGACAACTTGAAATTGCCCATTAACTCCGTTCGTGCTTCATCAACCGTTTTTGAAGCCTTAATGACACGGATTACTTCGTCGATATTCTCAAGAGCGATTTTTAGTCCCTCGAGGATATGGGCACGTTCTTCAGCCTTCCTAAGTTCGTATTTCGTCCGGCGGATAATAACATCTTTGCGATGTTCAACGAAATGGAAGAGAAGCTCCTTTAAACTGAGAAGTTTCGGTTTTCCGTTGACGAGAGCCAAATTATTAACACCAAAATTCTGTTGAAGTGCCGTATGTGAAAAAAGTTGATTGAGGATTATTTTAGGAGTTACGCCTCTTTTTAATTCGATAACAATTCGGATTCCGGATTTGTCCGACTCATCACGCAGATCTGAAATACCGTCGATCTTTTTATTTCGGACTAATTCCGCAATTCGAACAACCAGGTTTGCCTTATTAACCATATAGGGTATTTCGGTAACAATGATGACGTCTCGCCCGCTCTTTGTCGTCTCGAGTACGCATTTTGCTCGAACGGTGATTTTTCCTCTTCCTGTTTTAAAAGCGTCCCGAATACCCTTTCTGCCGAAAATAATACCGCCTAAGGGGAAGTCCGGTCCCTTTACATGCCGCATAAGGCCTTTTATATCAATATCAGGATTTTCTATAAGAGCAAT
>CAZJBZ010000477.1:0-3155 GCA_964543975.1 uncultured Spirochaetales bacterium | reverse complement strand
ATTCAAGTTGAGTATGAGAGCCATGTCATAGCAGTCTACTCCTCCCTCTGCGGCGACGCGGTGAAAGAAAACGGGCATCTTTCGGTTATGAACGCGCACGAACACACCCGGCTCCTCGTAGAATCATTAAAAATTCTGGAGCAGAACATTAAAACCCATATTCAGCAGATGTACGAAGAGGACGCCGATGTAAAAGAGGTCCTTCACATCCACTACGATATTTACATGAATGAGGTCGTGGACAAGGCATATACCCGCCTCAAGACCTCTGAGAACCTCTCCAAATACCGGCCCGCCATCAATAAAACCATACGGGAACTGCTCTTTGATGCTCCATGGATGACAAGGACCGCTGAAAAATTTTCCGTTATAAAACGGGTCCCCGTGGAAGAGGCTAAGAGACTTCTCCTCCTTATGCTTAAGGAGATAAGGGACGACCTTAGAGGTATCGACCCCATTCTTGAAGAGATAGACGATAAAAACAGAAGGTACTCCCGAATATCCACCGAAAAGATAAAGGCAAACCTCTATACCGGCGCTTCGCTTAAGGGTAAAATAAGCGATATCCTTAAGTCCTTATGCACCGAAGACGAGGGCCCGGCCCCCGTGCAGCCGGAAGACCTGGCATGGGGCATCTACTCCGCGGGGTTCTTCGATGCCGGGTCCCTCTACAACCGGCGACCCGGAGCATCGCAATTAGAGGGCTTAAAAAAGCCGGAGCCTTTCGTTTTTGATCTTGAATACGCGGAAAAAGAGCTTACCATGCGGATAGAGAAGCAGTTGGGGCCGAAGAAGATAGCCGATTTTCTCTCTCGATATGTACCCCCGGACGGTACGGCTGTTCCGGCGGAGAGTATTATTACCGATATGGAAAGCTTCATCCGCCTCGTCTATGCCGCCGCCTATAGTGAGAAGAGAATGGAGAGTTTCCCCTATCAAGTCCGATGGGAGGAAGGAACAGTGCAATCGGGCCGTTTTTCATTTCAGCGGCACTCCCTCTTTAAAGGGGCGACCTATGAATAAAATGATGACCGAAGGGGAAAAAGAAAAATTCCAACGCTGCGCGACCATTCTTTTAACGGAGACCTTTCTTATCCGCTCCTTGGAGCAGCACGCAAAGGCCTACCGCTACGGGGTCCAGAATTTCAACCGGTTGGAGGAGTACTTTGCCATGGCGGGATGGCGCTTAAAAAAAGACGAAACCTTAGGGATCATTACTTTGGAAGGCCCGCCGGCGGCCAGGGTTTCTTTGAACCTGGAGGAGACCCTCTCCCTTCTTATTATACGTCTTATCTACGAAGAAAAATCCAGGGAGGTTACTCTCCACGGAGAACGCACCATTTTACAGCAGGACTTCGTGGAACGGTACCGGGCAATGACGGAACGCCCCTTGAACAAAACCTCCCTAACCTTCATATTCCGCAAACTTCAGAGCATGCGGCTGATTCGTGTTTTAGGGGATGAGAGCGACCCGGAAACAGCAATTATCCTCTACCCGTCCATTCCCTTTGCCCTGGAGGCGGTTTCCATAGATGAGGTCCACCAACGGATAGAGCTCTTCAACAGAAAAACCGAAAAACAAACCGAAGGGGAGGACGAAGAGAGATAATGCTTCTATTAAAGCGGGCCAGGTTGATAAACTGGCACTTCTTTACCGACGATACCATAGAATTCGGTCCCATGAGTCTTCTGGCAGGGGACAACGGTTCGGGAAAATCCACCATCATAGACGCCCTGCAGTACGCCCTGGTCCTTAACATAAGCAAGGTGCGGTTCAACGCCGCCGCCGCGGACAGCAGGACAAGTCGGAATCTTGCCGGGTACTGCCGCTGTAAAATAGGGTCGGACACTTTGGCGTATCTTAGAGATTCCTGCGTGACCCACATTATCCTCGAGTTCGGCGACGGGGAAAAACACTTCTGCGCCGGGGTCATGGTGGAAGCCTACGCGGATTCGGAGACGAAGGAACACCAATGGATTATGGAAGACGGTGTGCTGGAGGATATAAAAGTCTTTTATAACAATGAATTTCTTCCCGCGGGCCCCTTCAAAGACACGATAAAAGCGGCGGGAGGCACGGTCTGTTCCACAAAGCGGGAGTATAATTCGAGGCTTACCCATCTCCTTAAGGTCCATCGAAGAAATGTCCACTTTAACCCCTATTTGGAAGCCTTGGTACGGTCGGTCAATTTCACCCCCTTTACTTCGGTCCACGATTTTGTCTGCACCTATATCCTGGAAGAACGGCAGGTCGATATTTCCGCCATGAAAGAGAACCTCATCAACTATAAGGAGGCGGAGCGGGAAGCAGTCGAAATGGAGAAAAAGATCAACGACCTGGAAGAGATAGATACTCTCCGCGCTGAATGCGACGACCTTACCCGGCAAATCATCTTTCAGGAGTACCTTATTCGGAGAATCGATGTTGAGAAAAGCGCGGACCGGATAAAGGCCATAGAAAAAGAGAGTTCCCAGTGCACCCGGGAGAAAGCCCTTGTGGAAGAAGAGATACGGGGTCTGCAGGACAGGAAGGGCCATTTGGAAGAGATGCACAGGGAACTCTCCTTCTCTCTGGCAACCAACGAACAGTACCGCCTCTATGAACGTATCAATAATGAGATTGAGCAGAAAAAGACCGCCCTTACCCGCGAAACAGAACGGGAAAAACAGCTTAAGGATAACATTGCACGGTGCCGGGCCATTCTGGGCAGGCCAATCACGGAGGACATAAAAGAGGAGACCCAGGCAGTCCAGGGAAAGCTGGAAGAGGTAATATCCAAGAACGCTGAAAGCAGTTTGGAACTGAACAAGGCAAAATCGCTGTTACGGGAGCTTCAGGAAGAACAGCGGGACCTGAAAAAGGGAATACTTCGATACCCATCTTCCACCCTGGCGCTGAAGAAGGCCCTTGAAGCAGAGGGGATATCCGCCGCCGTATTTGCCGACCAGCTGGAAGTGATAGACGGGGAATGGCAGAACGCCGTAGAGGGATGGCTTAATACGCAGCGTTTTAACATTCTCGTGCCCGAACAGGAGTTCCAACGGGCATTGTCTATCTACGATAAGCAGCCGAAGGACGTAGCCGGGGTGGGACTGCCGGACATTGCCAGAATGAGAAAATCCGAGGTCTCCCACGGTTCCTTAGCGGAGGTGGT
>CAZJBZ010000476.1:0-3163 GCA_964543975.1 uncultured Spirochaetales bacterium | reverse complement strand
CCCGGGGGTTGGAGACGTAGGAATCCGACATTTCACTGATATGCACCAAACCGTCCTGATGCACACCGATATCGATGAAGGCGCCGAAATCGGTGACGTTGGTTACTATACCTTCAAGTATCATGCCCTCTTTCAAATCTTCAATCGTTTTGACATCCTCTCGAAAATGAAACTGCTTAAACGTCTCTCTCGGATCTCTTCCCGGTTTTTCCAGCTCCAAGCGGATATCGTGTAATGTGGAAAGAGCGGTGTTCTCATCGGCATACCGCTCAAGGCGGATTTTCGCGCATAGTTTTTTATTTCCGATGAGCTGAGAAAGAGTTACACCCGTGTCTTCAGCAATTCTCTCCACCAAGGGATACCGTTCGGGATGGACCGCGCTTCTGTCGAGAGGGTATTCGGCATCCCTGATCCGAAGAAATCCCGCACACTGTTCGAAGGCCTTCGGACCCAACCCCTTTATTTTTCGCAGTTGATCGCGGCGGGTAAACCCTCCGCGGATGTTCCGGTATTCGATGACGGCAGCCGCGGTTTTGCTTGTTAATCCGGAAACGTACTCTAATAATTTTTCGCTTGCACTGTTCAACTCAACTCCAACATTATTGACGCAGCTTGCGACAACTTCATCGAGTGAATCTTTCAACTTTTTCTGTTCGACATCATGCTGATATTGGCCCACACCGATTGCTTTGGGTTCAATTTTAACTAATTCAGCCAAAGGGTCCATCAACCGTCGGGCGATCGAAACCGCGCCGCGGACGGTAACGTCATGGTCGGGAAACTCTTTGCGGGCCTCCTTGGAGGCAGAGTAGACCGATGCTCCGCTTTCGTTGACCGAAGCGATGACTATCGACCCGTTTAAGCCTATGTTTTCACAGAAGGCGAGTGTTTCTCTGCCGCCGGTCCCGTTTCCCACCGCGACCGCTTCGACGGAGTACCTTTCGGCCAACCCTCGCAGCGTTTCCGCCGACTCTTCCTTCTTGTTATGGGAGGCCAAAACGCGATGTGACGGTATTGTACGAACCGACTCCTTTCGACTGAAATAGTCTTTATATTTCTGTGCCGCTTCCTCGTTACTCCGTTTTTTTACAAGGATGGTAGAGAACACCGCTTTTTTCTGAAAAAGGTCCCTCAATGCTTCCCGCGTTTGGGCATGCTCATTGATCTTTTCCGCGATAATCTCCCGCGCTCCCGCTAAAGCATCCTCAGCGGAAAATATGGATTGGTCCGGATTGATGAATGGGACCGCCGCGTCTTCCGGCTTCTCGATAAAATCGGTACCTGTTGTAATGCCGGTGCGGACGGTAGAAAGAGTGTCGAGTGAACCGGCCGGCACCATGCCTCCGCTGAGCAAAATATCCGCCAAAGGTTCCAGCCCCCGTTCTTTGGCTATGCTCCCTTTGGTTCGTTTTTTCGGTCTGTATGGTAGATAGAGATCTTCGAGGCGGGAGAGAGTATCAGCGTGTCGAACGGCCTGTTCCAGTTCAGGTGTCAGGTTTTTCTGTTCTTCAAGAACGGATAGTATCGAGGTTCGTCGCTTTTCCAGTTCTCGGTAGGATTCCGTCTTGTCCCGAATTGACCGTATCACCTCTTCATCGAGGTTGCCGGTAACTTCTTTCCTGTATCGGGCCAGGAAGGGAACGGTTGCTCCGTCATCAAGGAGACGGACCGTTCTTTCAACCTGTGATTCATTGATATGCAGCTCAGCTGCGATTCGGTTTAACATCTGTATTAACTACTTTTTGATGGATTTCACTGTGCCTGTAACTACGCCTTCGCCTTAGGGTTGAGGTAGGCGCTCCAATAACCCATTCCGACGAAAATGACTCCGCCAATGATATTGCCGATTGTCACGGGTAGAAGGTTTCGCGTGAGAAAACTACTCCAGTTCAGCAGTTCGGGCGCGAAGGCCATAATGGGGAAAAAGAGCAGAACGATAATAAGGGAGCCGACGAAATTGGTCACATACACAAGACCCCATTGTTTGAGCATCTCAAGAAAGATGTTCTGCAATACGCCGATAAAACTCGATATTAATTTTAGTCGTGTTGAATAAAACAGCATACTTTTTCCCTCATTATGCTTTTGAAGAAGCCGTGTTCTTACACAAATTTATCAATCATTTTATGGTTGTCGGCAATCCGAGAGAAGACAACGTGTGGCATAAACTGATTGACATTATCGTCACACACAATTCTTACTAAAGAATAATTGCTTACCTGTCCGCGTATTCAGACCAGGGAGTTATGTATTGTATTTCCGGTCACAAAGGACGTTCTGCCATTTCCGTTTTAAACTCGGTCTAGTGACATTATTTATTGTGGATGATATATTGAACCATAACGAAGTAAATATTGAACCATACAATAATAGGAGGAACCATGTCTTCCATTACCATTCATAATCTCGATCCTGAATTGGATAAACGATTGAGGGAACTGGCCGAAAAAGAGCACCTTAGTTTGAATAAGACAATTCAAAAACTCCTTAAAAACCAGTTAGGATTAAATGAGAAAAAGCGAAAGTACGCCGATTTTGAAGACTTCAGCGGATCATGGACAGCGGAAGATGCGGATGAGTTTAACGCGGCGGTAAAGGATTTCTCAAAGATCGACAAGGAAATGTGGGAATGACGGTACTCCCGGATACCAATGCAATTACCGCCCTTCGCTTGGGAAACACCACGGTCCTCCATCTATTTGAAACTTCAAAGAGAATATTCTTTTCGGTAATAGTCTTGGGAGAACTCCTCTATGGGTATCGGCGGGGAAGCAAAAAGAGGGCGAACATGAAGTTTCTGAAAAGTTTTATGGAAAAACCGACCGTGGAGGTCCTGGGAGTTGGGGAGGACACCGCAAGGGTATATGCGGAGTTGTACGAGAAACTTAGGACTATGGGAAAGCCGATACCGGTAAATGATCTCTGGTTGGCTTCCCAAGCTTTGGAGCGGGGGACTCTCCTCCTTACCAATGACGCTCATTTTGGTCCGATCATCGGTCTACAGAGGGAAAGCTTCTAAGCCGCGATCAATAGAAAGAAATGAAAGATGTTCACTATTGAAGAAATAGTTAAAATCCGGAAATGTTTGAAAATTAAATATGTGGATTGTTTGACTAAAGCAAAAGCCACCACCTTTGGTGGTGGTCACAGTTAGGCTTTGCCT
>CAZJBZ010000475.1:0-3188 GCA_964543975.1 uncultured Spirochaetales bacterium | reverse complement strand
ACCGATATGAGGTGATGAAAAAGTATGTGGAATATTTGAAGTCCCAAGCTAAGGACGGCCTCGTATCGTACGGAAAGTTCGGTGATTGGTGTCCTCCGATGGAGGTTGTCAGTTCAAAAACGCCGATCCATTTCACTGCCGCATGGTACTATTTCCACGATGTCCTGACTCTGTCGAAAATAGCGAAGAAAATCGGCCGGGATGAGGATGCCGCAGAGTACGCAGACCTGGCCGTGTCGATAAAAGAACGATTTAATGAACGGTATCTGCAGGAAGATCGGTACAGCGGCGAGGAGATGGAGACTCTTTTGAAACGGATGGAACTTCTCATGCCGGGCGATGTTTCCGATGAGCAGAGGGAAAAACGGATCCGCAGCCATATGCGGCTCCTCTCCCCAATCAGCCAAACGGCCAACACCCTGCCCCTCTATCTGGATATGGTGCCGGAAGAAAAGAAGCGGGCGATCATCGACAATCTGATCGAAAATATCGCCAACACTCGCAGCGGCCATCTCAACATGGGCATTGTGGGCACCAGGTATGTCTTTCACGTACTGACCAAATTAGGTTTTGCCGATTTGGCGTACAAAGTGGTAACTCAGGAGTCGTATCCCAGCTGGGGATACATGATCAAGGAAGGCGCGACAAGTCTCTGGGAACGGTGGGAAGATTTAGTCGAGGGTGGTATGAACTCACACAACCACATCATGTTCGGCACCATGGACAGCTGGTTCTACAAAACTCTTGCCGGAATCTCTCCCGATCCGGAAGCCCCTGCCTATCGCCACTTTTTTATCGCACCCCATCCGGTGGGCGATCTTACCCATGCCGGGGCGTCACTTAACACGGTCCGCGGACTGATTGTCTCCGAATGGAGCAAGGAAACGGGACGGAAGGAGACGAAGGGAAAAGACACGGTGCAAAACGGGAGAGCTTTTACCCTCGATGTTCGTGTCCCGGCGGGAAGCCGGGCCACGGTTTCTCTTCCTGTTGGGGAGCCGGCTGAAGAACTCACCCCGAAAGCGATAACCGTCAAAGAGAGCGGCACAGTGGTGTGGGAAAACAACCGCTATAAAGAAGGGGTCGAGGGTATAACCGAGGGCCGCTCGGAGAACGGGAGGGTGCTTTTTGAGGTTGGTTCGGGCAGATACCGGTTCACCGTTGCGGGGTGAGCGATCGGCTATCGATCGGTTTTCAACATCCCTGCAAAATCTATAAAAAGATCTTCAAGGATAGAACAAGGTACTCCTGCGCTTCTCCTCTTTTTCGAGAAAACAGTGTCGGCCCGAATTTCATACACATCAGGTCCATTGAAATAACGGCCCTTTTTACCTGATTTCAATAGGTAGACGTGGACAAACTTATTCCCCGGATCAACGATCCAGTACTCCCGTACTCCATGATGTTCATAGAGGTGCCGTTTGTAATCGAAATCCTTCATTGCCGTATAAGGACTCACGATCTCAACAATCCAGTCCGGAGGGCCGGTACATCCCCTGTCATTGAGTTTATCAGGATCGCAAATTACCGAAATATCGGGCTGGACAACGGAAGAAATCGAATCTTCGTTTTCCATTTCTTCGATATTCGGTAACAGCACATCGAAGGGAGCTGGGTACACCTCACATTTTCTATCCCGTAAATAATTTTCAATGTGCCACAGTATCTCTTTTACCAGGTATTGATGGAGTCTGCCGGGTGCAGGGCTCATGTTCCACGCTTCCCCATCGATCAACTCCCACCGCTCGTCATCGGGCCATCTGAGATAGTCGTAATAGGTATAGTGTTTGTCCGCTTTTCGCATTGGATCTGCCATCCGATTCACACCTCCTTTATATCATATAAAACAACCGAAAATGAAGTCTTGCTTCTATAATACCTTAACAATTGTAAATAGAAGCTGTGGGACAGCCTCAATTCCTGGAAACACCTTTACACGGTGTTAATAGCTTCGTAGTATGGTTAGAGGAGATCGACTGCTATGACTATTATAGGTACGAATAAATACGATTTGGATACTCCCGTTCTCTGCCTCGATGCGGAGATGGTGGATGCAAATATCTCGAAAATGGCTAGGTTTGTCCGACAGAGGGGAGTAAACCTCCGTCCCCATACCAAGACCCATAAGTGTCCGCAAATCGCCCACCGGCAGATTGCGGCGGGGGCGGTCGGGGTGTGCTGTGCAAAACTCGGCGAGGCGGAGGTGATGGCCCAGGCGGGAGTGAAGGGGATCCTCGTTCCCAATCAGATTGTGGGACCGAATAAAATCGGGCGTCTCGCGGGGCTTTCCGCGTGGGCCGATGTTACGGTTGCCGCGGATAACGAAGACAATGTCCGGGAGATGAGTGCTGCAGCGGTAGAATCCGGCATAACGATAAAAATCATCATCGAGCTTGATGTGGGAATGGGACGATGCGGCGTCCGATCGATGGAAGAAGGGGTCCAACTTGCGAAAACGATCGTCGGACTTCCCGGAACAGTTTTTTGCGGCATCATGGGATATGAAGGCCACTGTGTTATGAAGGAACCGTATGAGGAACGGGAGAAAACCACCGCAACATCGCTTAAGGACTTAATCAGCCTAAAAAATGAGATAGAGGCGGCAGGAATAGAGGTCCCCATCGTCAGCAGCGGAGGGACCGGAACATTCCAAATTACCCCCGACATAGAAGGGATTACCGAGATACAGGCAGGATCGTACGTTACGATGGATGCCAAATACCGGAGTGTCGGCATCGACCAGTTCGAGAACGCGTTGACAATTCTGTCGACAGTCATCAGTGTGCACGGAGAAAGTGCAGTCTGTGATCTGGGGTTGAAGAGCGCTACCGGAGAGTTCGGTATGCCTGTGGTGATCGATCCTCCGGGGTGGGAAATCGTGGGGCTTTCCGAAGAGCACGCCGCGTTGAAACGGTCGCCCATGGAGCGTTCGGGTGAGAACGTGACCCGTGATTGTCGCGTTGGGGATGTGATCGAAGTAATCCCCAGTCACGGCTGTACAACCATCAACCTGCACGATTTTTTTTATATTACGAAGGACGACTCTGTGGTCGGGGTGTGGCCGATTGCCGCACGAGGAAAGTTTCGATGAGAAAGTTGCGATAAAAAGGCGGGGCCGAACGATCGCCGGAAGTGAGTTTTCTCGACCCGGTATATCCCCGTTATAGAAGTGAAAAGGAGTAAAGTAT
>CAZJBZ010000474.1:0-3200 GCA_964543975.1 uncultured Spirochaetales bacterium | reverse complement strand
TCGATGCAGCTTCATAGAGGTATTCGGGTATTCCGCGTACTCCGGCATAGTAGATTAAAAAACACCATCCGAAACCCTGCCACATGACGATTATCATAAGTGAGACAAGAGCGGTTTTCGGATCTCCAATCCACTCATTAACCAGAAACGATAATCCGAGAAACTCCAAGAGTTTGTTGGCTAAACCGAAATTATAATTATAAATTGCAACCCACATCTTTGTAATAACAACAACAGAAATGACGCAAGGTACAAACAAAGCTCCTCTAAAGAAATTATCCAATTTTTCATCCAATCTGCTTATTCCAACGGCAAAAAACAAACCGATCGGATGTTGTATAAAGATTAGTCCCAACACCAGAAAAAAAACATTCTTGAGCGATAACCAGAAAATGGAATCATTGAGGACAATATCGATATAGTTCTTGAGACCGACGATAGAAAATTCCCCATAGATGTTGTAATCCGTAAAGCCCAGTAGAAAACTAATGACAAGCGGTAAAAAAATGACAAAAAGGAATATTGCCGTTCCCGGTAATACGAGCAGAAATATAGTTTTTTTATCGCTTAACACCTTATGCATACTTATTCACTCTTAATAAACATACAAGGGAGGAAATTGCAAAAATCACCACTTTAGCAGTTTATAAGAAGCTCAGGGAACGAATCTTTCGGTCGTTCCCTGTTTTGAATGTAAATCTCAACTACTTTAATTACTGATTTTCTTCTACAATTTCATCCAACAGCTGCAGAAACTTTTTCGCGGAAAGAGAGCCTGCGGAAATTTGTGGGACCGCTTGCTCCAAAAACGCTGAATTGATTTCAGGTTCAAATGAAGAAATATGCAGATAATATCCGCTTAAGGAAGTAGAACTGTTGAGGATGTTGAGAATATCCATCTGAACATCGGTTTCGTTGCCGGTCAGATATTTATCAAACTTTTGGGCGGGAGTACAAATTCCCATCTGCCAAGCATTCTTTGCCCACCCTTCCGGTCGAAACATATAATTGATAACTTTTACAGCCTCTTCCTTTACATCCGAGTCTGCCGACACACCGTACCCTGCGCCCGCGAAAGCAAGAAGATCGGTTTTTTGCGCCTTGCCGTCTTTAATAACAGGAAATGCAACCGCCCGTAAATTGTTCTTAAACTCATCCGAAAAATTCGGATCCTCGGCCATTCCCATTTCCCATGGGCCCATGTAATAAAAAGCGGTCTGCCCGCGCGCGAATAGGTTCTTTGCAGCTCCGTAATCGGCAGCGTTGAATGCCTTTTGAAATGTATCTTGTTCAATGAGCGATTGAAATAATTCAACAGCCTCTAACAGGTCATCGTTTTCCGCAAACTTACTCTTACCTAAAATACAGTCCATCACCACCTGGTAATCACCGGTCATTTTAAGCATAAGTTCGCTTAACAACATCGAGGTCGTCCAAAGGTCCTTACCGTTCAATGCCCAAGGCGTTATTCCGTTTTGTTTCAATATGTCTGCCATTTCCATGAAATCTTCCATGGTTTCCGGGGGAGTAAGTCCGAAATTGTCCATAATTTCCTTATTATAGTAGAGAAACATAAAATCCATATTTCTCAACAGACCATAGTAGTTTCCTTCATACGTTACAGTCTGCATCATACCCGGGAAAAACTCGTAATCAGAGTAATCCGCAGGATCAAGGGGAGTGAAATAACCCTTTTCAAAGGATTTCATATAGCTTCTATTTCCCCAAATTGTTGTGATGTCCGGAACATTATCCGCCGCAATATAGGTTTGGTATTTCTGACCGTAAGGCGTCGTTTCCAATGCCGGTGGACAGGAACGTTCCTCCTGCTAAATTGCTTAACCAAATTAAAACTTCGGAAGCAAGCTCTGTTTTTTCCGTACATTACGCCGATGATGTTCTATTTGAAAAACTTGAAGAATCAAAAATAAAAGTCGTCATGGTTAACAACGGAAAATACCAGAACAGATTCTATTCGGTATTAGTTGATGATTTCGGAGGTACATACAACGGTACTCTGCAGCTTATTCAAAATAACCACCACGATATTCTTTATGTAAATTATGAACGTTCGGGCAGCCACTCTGCTACGATTGATCGTTTCTTAGGTTTTACAAAAGCAATGGACGAATACAATCTACATTTTCCGGAAAAAAACAAAATAACGATAACTATATCGGAACCTGAACGTCTTACTCCATTCTTACAAGAAGCTTTTGACGGACCGAAAAAACCAACCGCTATTTACGCAGACGATGATTATCTGGCACTACACATACTACAGTCCCTTGCAACACTCGGATTACACGTCCCCGAAGATGTTTCTTTGATCTGCACCGGTGGAACGATCGATTTCGACCTGCCGAGTATGCCGAAAATCTCAACTATGCACATCAATACAACGCTTTTAGGCGATCTCTCTTCAAAACTAATGATAGAGAGGATCTCAGGCGGCCAGTCAACAATGCATTCACTAAAAGTAAGTATGCAATTTAAGGACAGAGGATCTATCAAACGCTTGTAAGTGTTTCCATGAGCTTTTTAGCTTGTATTCTCATACATTATTATTCTACCCATTCAATAGTGAACGCAACCGTACAAACGGAGGACCGTAACACCGGAAAGAACGAGGTGATTGCCGCGTAGCAATTTCTTGAAACAAACTTATCGCACATACCAGTCAGGGTCTTCCAGAGCCTCATAAATCACCCCGCCTTCGGCATTTTGCAGCATGGGCCATCCTAAGAGATGACACAGAGTAGGGGCCACATCGATCACCCGCACCTGTCGCTCCAGTCGTTTTCCTTTTTTTACTCCCGCCCCGGCCATAAGAAAGGTCGAATGCTGGCCGCCGATGCCGAAGCTGCCTAACGGGAGCTGCTTTCCATGGGTCGCGTCAAACGAAGGGCGGAGGGCAAACACGACATCACCCGCGAGGTCTCCCCATAGATTGATTATCTCCGCGTCCGAGCGGCTCAAGGCAAGTGAAAAAGGGCGTTCTCCGGTCCTGCTGTCTCTGTAATCGAGCAGCGCGTCGATTACTTCTCGCTGGGTTTTCTCATAATCCTCCGGAGCCACGATTCCGTCAGGTTCCCGTCCTTTCAGGTTGATGAAGATGTGAACCAAACCCACATGCATCGCTTTGGTGCGGGAGAGGTCGACCCCACCGTCCGGGCCGTAGGCCAGCAATCCGGCTTCCG
>CAZJBZ010000473.1:1495-3203 GCA_964543975.1 uncultured Spirochaetales bacterium | reverse complement strand
CCAACTTGACGCCGGCACCCACGGTAATCGTTTTTCGCTCGCCCTCGGACTCTGCCGCGGAGGTGGGACCCATTTGCCGCTCTAGGTCTGCAGCTGCTGCCGTACTCGGACAAAAAGAACCGAAGCGGGGCTTACAGGCAACCTTCTCAAGAGAGAGGACACATTCCCCCGATTGCACTACCGCGCCCCCTACAATCCCTGTTCTGGCGCCCGAAATCCTGATTGCCATGCCGTTACGGCGGGAGGTATCCGTTTCTCCGGCGGTACCGGTGTCTCCTACCGTAGTCCCCTCCCCTCGGATAATGTCCCGCACAGCTGCCTCCGTCTCCTCGGTGCTCCTCGGGAAATAGAGTCGATCAGGTATCGTACCCCCGGATTTTGATTCGTCGGTCCCATATTCCCGATAACTCTCTTCTATCTTTTTTTTATCGGTAACTACCGGACAGGATGCTTCATCTATCGCGGGCTTGCCGCATACAATCACGTGTTTACAGCTCTCTTTCATGACCACTCATTTTAACATACCGGCGGCTATAAACAAGAGTTCCCCTGCCGGGTCCCGGCATACTTGGTATGAACTCGAATTGGCCCAGCCACGGTGACGTGGAGGTTTTGTTTCGTACAGCCACAGTGACGTGTTCAGACTTTTTCTGGTATGATCGATTTATTCGGAGGCGCTACCTATGACACATCGTGATTACAGCAGACTTTTCAAGACGTTATCCGAAGAGTACAAAAAAAAATCACCTCGTTCTTACCGACTGCATGAAAAGGCGAAAAAGGTCATGATCGACGGAGGCAACCACGCGATTCGGCTGATCGAACCTTTTCCACCCAGAATAGTCAAAGCACAGGGGGCTTATGTCACCGATGAAGACGGCCACTCTCTGCTCGATTTTTGGCAGGGTCATCACGCCAACATTTTAGGTCACAATCCGCCCCGTATTTGGGGACCGGTCTGTGAAGCGCTTGCTTCCGGGTGCGGACTGCAGTCCGGTTTTACCGATACAAATCAAGTGGAGGCGGCTTCTCTCCTGTGCGAAACCACCGGAGCGGAGGCGGTGCGGTTTACGACCAGCGGCACACTGGCCACCATGTATTCTATTTTACTCGCCAAGGCGCATACGGGAAGAGATCTGGTAATGAAAGTAGGCGGCGGGTGGCACGGTTCGCAGCCGTGGGGTTTAAAAGGCGTCGATTACGACTTCCCGGTGGAGCGGTTTCAGCATGTCGATTCCGAAGGCCTGCCGGTGAGTCTCACCTCAAATATCATCATAACCTCATTCAACGATTGTGAAATGCTGGAACGACAGATGAAGGAGTACGGGGACAAACTTGCCTGTTTTATTGTGGAACCGTTTATCGGGGCGGGAGGGTTCTTCCCCGCCGACAGAGAGTATATCGAAACCGCCGGACGGCTTACCCGGAAATACGGTGTTGTCCTCATCTTTGATGAGGTCATTTCCGGATTTCGGTTCCATCCCGGAAGCATCGGAAAATTGTACGGAGTGGTGCCGGATTTGGCCACCTATGGAAAGATTATCGGAGGAGGGATGCCGGTATCGGCAGTCGGAGGCAGGCGGGATATTCTGCGGTTATGCGGTAGGGAAACGGGAATAAAAGTACGGTTTTTCGGCGGTACTTATTCGGGACATCCGGCATCAATGCTCGCCTCAAAACTGACGCTCTCCTATCTCATCGAACGGAG
>CAZJBZ010000473.1:0-1485 GCA_964543975.1 uncultured Spirochaetales bacterium | reverse complement strand
TATCCCTCTATCAATCAATTAGGAAAAAAAATGAGGGATACTGTCGTCGGCGCGTTCGAACGAGAAGGGCTCCCGGTTAGCTGTACAGGCGGGCCGAACGAAGTGCTTCCCGGGAGTTCATTGGGGATGATCTTCTTTCCGGCGCGTGAAGGTGCCGTGATCAGGACACCGGAAGATACAAGGAACCCGGATGTCTGCGATCTGGTCCTCTCGAATAAGATGATTCAATTAGCACTTCTCGTGGAAGACGTCCACGTCGTCCACGGCCTCGGTTCCGTTACACCGGCCCACACCGACGCGGACATCGAGCGACTAGGGACGGCCTGCGCGGCGGCGGCAGCTAAGATTTTACGATATACTACTTGATCCCGGCCGCTTTAACTCGGGGTCGCGATAAATTGGTGATTTATGCAGACGGCTCGCCTTTTTTTTCTTTTCCGTAAGGACAAAACCGTATTTATGTTTTATAATACAGTAAGGTAAGAGTATGTGCCGCATACCATTTTTTTTAAAAAGAGGCTCAGTTATGAAAAAGATATCCATTATAGCAGTGGTTTTTTTTCTTTTTGTTCCCGCGCTCACTTTCGGTGTGGGTCCTGATCTTCAAAACTTAGAAAGTGATTTTTCGGCCCTTTTGCAGGGTATAGGAGAAGATACCTTTCCCTACCTCCAACAGAACGCCCTTATCGGAAACGGAATAGGGAGTTCCGAAATGCACGAAGGAGTGTTCTTCTTCGGCTTCACTATGGGCGCAACCGTCTCCCCCGGCATTCTGACCTTTTTAGACGATGAAAACGGCGACTTCGAGCTTCTGAACGTCGGCGGCCTTGTGAATACCGCACTCTCCGGGGCCGGTCCGGAAATAAACGATGTACTGGCTTTCTTTCAGGAACAGTTTTTTTATCCCCAATTCCGGTTCTCTTTGGGAATTCATCTGCCGTGGGATTTGGAGGTAATCGCGCTATTCTCCATCTTCCCCCAAGGTTTGACCGATTTTATCGTTACGCAGATCGGGGTACAGGAAATCAGCGGTCTTACCTTTAACCGAATGAATGCCGGAGGACGGGTCCGTAAAGTCCTTCTCTCGGATGGCGGCGGTTTTCCCGCAATCTCGCTCGGCATCGGGTACACCTACTCTCAGTTCAATGTAGGGTACCAGCTGCCTGCTTTCTCACAGGATTTCGCGGCCGACTTCAAACTGAACTTAGAAAGTACGATCAATATCAATACCAGGGTCCATACGGCGGGGATCGATCTGACACTTTCAAAAAAACTGGCCATTTTCTTCCCCTTCATTCAGTTCGCCACGTACTACCACTGGTCGAAGTTCGACGGCAGTGTCGATCCGTTTAACGCGGAGTTTACCGACGGTACGGGGAGTGTCATAGTAAGTACTCAGCAACAAAATCTTACCCCCCAAGCGATATTGATGAGGGAAGATCTTTCACTGCTTTTAGAAGGGGGAATTGAGATAAAATTGGGGAA
>CAZJBZ010000472.1:0-3212 GCA_964543975.1 uncultured Spirochaetales bacterium | reverse complement strand
CGGAAAAGCGTGAATCGGAAGGGCAGAGGCGGCACAATAAATGGAACGCACTAGACAACGGGGAGATGGTCGGTAAAGAAGTCGGGGTTGGGAGCATCATCGAAGAGATTGAAAAAGACGTTATTTTTTACGATGAATCCGGCGGAGGGGCGACCTTCTCCGGAGGCGAACCTCTGATGCAGCCGCACTTCCTCAAGACACTGCTCGCCGCGTGCAAACAAAAAGATATTCATACGGCGGTGGATACCTCCGGTTACGCTTCGTGGGAAGTCTTCGAACAGATTATGCCGGCAACCGATCTGTTTCTCTACGATATTAAACTGATCGATCCTTCGCTGCACCGAAAATATGTTGAAGCGGACAACGCCGTCATTCTGGAAAACCTGAAAAAACTGGACGCGGCGAAAGCTTCCTATTTTGTACGGGTACCGTTGATTCCTGAAGTGACCGATACGGCTGAAAACCTTGAAGCAATCAGGGAGTTTCTGTCCGATTTAAAGAATATACAACAATTGGACCTGCTTTCATATAATCAGTTATGTGAGGATAAATACAGACGATTCAATATACCGTTACGGTTGGAGAGGCTAAAACCGCAAAATGAAAATCGGATGAACGATATCCGGGATTTTTTCTCGTCACTCGGTGTTCCGATTGAGATCGGGGGATAATGCAATGAACGATCGAATCAAAAGACTGCGCGAAAAGACGCTGTCGAAAAAACCGTATTTCTCGCCTGAAAGGGCCCTGCTGATGACCGAATTCTATAAGAGCGGTGAGGCGGACCGGGTGTCGGTGCCAGTCGCTCGTGCCATGGCGTTTCGTTATCTCCTCGAGAGAAAGAGAATTTTTATCGATGATGATGAGCTCCTCGTCGGTGAACGGGGACCGGAACCGAAGGCAACACCTTCCTATCCCGAAATTTGTTCCCATACCGTACAAGACTTGGAAATTCTCGATACCAGGGAAAAGATCTCTTTTTCGGTTTCGGATGAAACGAAAGGGCGTTATCAGGAAACAATCATACCGTTTTGGAACGGCCGGTCGATAAGGGACCGTATTTTCGAAGAAGTCGATGAGGAATGGAAGGACGCCTATAATGCCGGTATTTTTACCGAATTCATGGAACAGCGCGCCCCCGGTCACACCGTCCTCGATGGGAAGATATACCGAAAAGGGCTCCTTGATTTTATCCATGAAATTCAGGAACAGATCGATTCCCTCGATTTCTATTCCGATCCCTCTGCCTACGATAAACGGGAAGAGCTGAAGGCGATGCGGATCGCCGCGGACGCGGTCATTCAGTACGCACGAAGACACGCCGCAACGGCCAGGGAAATGGCCGGCCAAATCGATTCCAACGGGAACAGGACGGTAAAAGGCGGCAATGACCGCATTTCGGAACTGAATGCGATTGCTGAGATATGCGAGAAGGTGCCCGCGAACGCGCCGGAAACATTTCAGGAGGCACTGCAATACTACTGGTTCATTCACCTCGGAGTGATTACCGAACTCAACACATGGGATTCGTTCAATCCGGGGAGGTTGGACCAGCACCTCTATCCATTCTATAAAAAAGAGATCGATGAAGGGAGTTTGACCAAAGAACAGGCGAAAGAACTTCTCGAATCGTTTTGGGTGAAGTTCAACAACCAGCCCGCGCCCCCGAAAGTGGGTGTCACCGCCGAAGAGAGCAACACCTATACCGATTTCTGTCTGATCAACGTCGGCGGGGTGAAGGAGGACGGTTCCGACGGCGTTAATGAGCTATCCTATCTTATCCTGGATGTTATCGAGGAGATGCGGATTCTACAGCCAAGTTCGATGGTCCAGGTAAGCAAGAAGAACCCCGATCGTTTTGTGAAACGGGCATTAGAGATTGTGAAAACAGGATTCGGGCAACCATCGATTTTCAATACCGATGCCATCATACAGGAGCTGACCAGACAGGGCAAGTCGATAATCGATGCCCGAAACGGAGGAGCGAGCGGCTGTGTAGAGTCCGGCGCGTTCGGAAAAGAGGCCTATATTTTAACCGGCTATTTCAATCTCCCGAAAATCGTTGAACTGACGCTTCATAACGGATTTGATCCGCGGACCGCAAAACAGCTTGGACGGAAAACAGGAAATCCCGAAACGTGGCAAACCTTCGATGATTTCTTCGAGGCGTTTCGAAGACAGCTTCATCACTTCATCGATATCAAGATAAAAGGAAGCATTGTGATTGAACGGCTCTGGGCGACACTTCTTCCCGCTCCTTTCCTCTCGGTCCTTGTAGACGACTGCATAAAAAACGGGAAAGATTACAATGGCGGAGGGGCACGGTATAACACCTCATACATCCAAGGGGTAGGATTAGGCACGATAACCGATTCACTCAGTGCGATTAAGTATCACGTGTTTGATACGAAAACGATCGGAATGTCGGACCTGGTCTCCGTCGTGGACGCCAATTTTGACGAAGCCGACCAGATTCGAGACATCCTTTTGAATGAAACACCAAAGTACGGTAACGATGATGATCGGGCGGACGATCTGTTGCGGAAGGTGTTCAATGCTTATTATGACGTGATCGACGGAAGGCCGAACAGCAGGGGAGGCCATTTCCGGGTAAATCTTCTGCCTACCACCTGTCATGTCTACTTCGGCTCGGTATTGGGAGCGACAACGGACGGACGTCTGAAGGGGGTGCCCGTTTCAGAGGGGATATCTCCTGTTCAAGGGGCGGACCGTAACGGACCGACTGCCGTTGTCAAATCAGCATCAAAGATCGATCATTTACGTACCGGCGGAACGCTGCTCAATCAAAAGTTTACCCCTGCGTTTCTTGCAAACAGTCAAGGAATCACAAAGGTTGTTCACCTTATACGGTCCTACTTCAAGATGGACGGTCACCACATTCAATTTAACGTGATCAGTGCTGATACGTTACGTGCCGCTCAAAAAGAACCGGAAAAATACACCGACCTTATTGTGCGAGTGGCAGGATACAGTGACTATTTTGTCGATCTCGGAATCGACTTGCAGAATGAGATCATCAAACGGACCGAGCATATCACCGCCTGATTGCGGTACCGCACCGCCGGCCCAATTTGTCAATCAGCTCCAAAGCTTCGTTGCAGCAGGAGACGGTATCCCTGCGATTTTCCTGAATCACGGACGTGTCGTAGAATACGGTCCTTTCAGCGGTTATTGTTCGAGATTTGACGTTT
>CAZJBZ010000471.1:0-3212 GCA_964543975.1 uncultured Spirochaetales bacterium | reverse complement strand
TTCCATTACTCAAGTATAGACCCCTTAAAAGAGAGAGACAATAGTTGTCTGCTCAGCAGGTGCTGTCGGATATCTTCCAGGGAGAGCTCCTTCTGCCTCTCCCCACCGCTGATCATGGTGATGTCCTTCATTGCCAGGTGGTCTATCCCCAGGGAGATAATGATATTTGAAACAATGTCCAGGTCTTTTTTTCGGGGACGCCATTTCATCCTGGAGTCTCTCCCCGTGAGGAGAACATCAAAAACAGGCATAGGAAAGTGGGCCGCAGTCTGCTGGGGAATATATCCGACCAGGGCGGCCGGCTCTCTCCTTTCCATTTCGGTATGGGGCTTCCCGTCGTAAAGGACTCTGCCGGAATTGGGAAGAAGGATACGTGATCAGTTGTGCGCCGATAATAAGGTCCGGCCTTACTTCTGCCATCAGTTCAGGGTCCGCCCCATGTTTCGGCCCAATAGAAGGAAGCTCCTCATGGGCAATAACGTAGGGTTTTTTCTGGTCCTTTTTTTCGAAATCCTCAATCCTCACCGGGAGGTCTGTTCCCCCTGCAAAAACAATCAGCCGTAGTCCTCCGGCCCCAATTCCCACCACCCGTTTGGGTTCTTCAGGGACCTCTCCCTTTCTTCCCAGGGTGTCCTCTACTATCCGGGTCTTAGGTTCTTCTCTTTTCTCTTGGGAAGCCGACTCTGATGATCTCCCGAGAAGAGAGGAGCAATGATACATGCAACTAACAGGAACAATAGAACATTTTTCTTCATACTTCCTCCGAAGATAGTGATCTTACTGAAAGGATGATGTGGCTTCGATCATTATATAAAGATTAGCCTTGACTAATAACAATAGGAATACTAAACTTCCACCACCATAGAAAATCATGATGGAGGAGATATCCATGAAAAGGACAGGAATTTTTTACGGGTCTACCACAGGAAACACCCAGGCTGCTGCAGAGTTGATTGAAAAAGCCCTCGGGAATGAGACAGCGGAATTAAAACCCATTAGCGATGTTGCTTACCAGGACCTTACAGGATTTGATCTGTTGATTCTTGGTTCGCCGACTTGGGGATATGGAGATTTACAGGACGAATGGGAAACAGCTTTGCCGGATTTTGACAAAGTTGATTTAACCGGGAAGAGAGTGGCACTTTTTGGCCTGGGAGATCAGGAAGGCTATCCCGACACCTTTGACAGTTCTAGAGCTGTTGAAAACGGTAAATTTATTGGTCTTCCCCTTGATGATGACAACCAAGGTGAGATGAACTCAGAACGGCTTGTAAGCTGGGTCGATCAATTGAAGAAAATTATTGTCTAAGGTGGATCAGCATGGATGTTTTCCGGCATTTGTCCTACGAAATTGAAAAAGGGGTCAGGTCGCTGGTTCTGTATACCGGTGATGTTAATGATAAGAACGGTATTGAGCATTATCTTTATCGAAAGAAGATTCCCTTTTGTATCGATACTGTAGGAAGCAGAAAAATTAATGTCTTTTTCGGGACCTCGGAGTGCCTGGAGGTACTTCGGGGCTTTTCCAGCCTCAAGCTTAATAAGCTGACAAGCGAAGAAGATTTTATTCTTGGGATAATGCTGGGCTATGACCTGCGACTTCAATGTATACGGTATAAGAGTCGGCGTTCGGAAGAATTGAAAATGCCCTTTTTCCCCCATGGCCTGGAATGAGGGGGGAAGAAAGCAGCTATGGCTGTTTTGAGGAACTGAAAATGTGTTTTGCAATAGCCGGTGGTGTCAAGAATAGTGAAGACTCTTATCTCTCTTTGATGAAAAAGTATGGGATCAAAGGTAAGATTTTTAACAGAGAAGTTCCTGATTTTGGGAAGCGAATTGCGAATGTTGATGCAGTAAGCCATGGAATGGCTTGTACTTGCCGTAAAATCTGCAAACCTCCCCTCGTCTGAAGGATACGATCTGATTTTCATGGGGTTCTGGGTGGATAAAGGAACGGCAGATAAGAGGTCGGCGGAATGCATGAAAACGCTAAGAGAATTTTCTGTATTTAATTTTCTAATTAAGGCAGACTAAAAAAATATAACGAGACTTGAACGAGAAGACGTATTTTAGGTTTCAAACCCTATAGAAAATTCTAAACCGCCAAAAATCCAAGTTGGGAATGTACCAACAGAAAAATAATACACTTTATGATAAAGATTAGGAGCAATACCTACCCATAATCCAAGATTTAAAAATAATTTAGAATCAAATCTCCATCTATAGCCTGACCTTACAGCTATTATAAGATTAAGAGCAAAAAATCTTTGATCAAAAGCAAGATTTGTACCGACAAGACCACATAAATAAAATCTATTATTGTTTTTCTTAAATGGAAATAACTTAGTATATGTAATAGCTGGACCCATGCTATACCAATATGCAGTTGGTTGTATGAGTGTATATAATAACCCAACCCCTGTTAACCTAAATTGTATACCGAGAAGATTTTCTTTTCCTATATTAAAGTCGGTTCCAATAACAGGACCCATTTGTAAAAATCCTAAAGCATCAAGATATATTGAAAACACACTTGTATCCGTTCTTCCTTCCTTCTTCTCATCAATAACTCTTATACCCTCAATCGTATTTCGCCTAAATGTTAATATTAAACCATCATCCTTCAAAAACACCACATTTGCATCGTCATACTCCTTAACTACACCTATATACGATTCGCCAGAGTTTAATATCAGTTCAACTTGTTTATCTATTACTATCTTTAAAACACTATCTGAGACTTGAGAGCATACGCTAAACACTATGACTATAAAGAATAGGGAAAATAATAACCACTTTTTCATAACATACATCCCCTTCTGCTAATGATAGGAAAATTAATCGAGGGGTGCAAGGCCGGAACCGGGAAAATTGGGAAATTCCGGCTAAAAATCGGCAAAAATCAACCTCCCTCATCATGACAGTGCACTTATTAAGGCTCTAACATATAAACACGGGTGAAACGGCAGAAATTTAACAAAGGTAGTGTAAATTGGACATGAAAAGGGCAAAGTTTGGCAAAAGCCTGGAGGTGAGAAAGAAAAAATCAGTTCAGAGAAGCCGGATCAAATCCCGGTGGAGGCCGTCCCTGTTTTACAAGATGCCTGAGAATGCGGTCTATTTCTGCTGGTTGCTGAATTATCGCTATCACCTTCACTTCGGATCCGCATTTTGGGCAGACCATAGGATCTATCTCGTAAACCTTTGACAAC
>CAZJBZ010000470.1:0-3234 GCA_964543975.1 uncultured Spirochaetales bacterium | reverse complement strand
CGCCTGCTTGAAGGCGTAGTACACGGTAAGAGGATACTGAGGGTTCTGAGCTGTATATAAACCGGCAAAGGTATGAGACAATCCTGTTTCAAAGAATTCTTTCGCCGCATGCTTGCTCCCGTCGAAGCGATAGGGAGTTGCTACCAGCTCTTCTATCTTGGGAACCAACATTGTCTTAAACAGATCCGGATAAAAGGTACGTAAACTTTTCCGAAGCCATACGTAAAAAAAATCGGAGAGATCGGCATAGCCGATGTTATCGTAGTACGGAGGATCAGTGGAAAAAAGAAAAGTTCTGGAGCTGCTTGAGATGTTTATCGAACTACTTTGATATACAAACGCTTTATTTGAATTAGGAGTTAATGCTGCTATACTATCTGATATTCTACTTAAATATTGTAAAAAATTTCCACCAGAAAAGGAAAAAGGATTAGCTTCTGCAAAATCCCATACCATAGGAATTGCCTGTCTAGCAAAAGTTTCTCTTAATGCCTCTCTATCTGACATCCAACTAGTAATCGATGACCACAAGTTAGAAGCTTTATCCACCGCAAACGCCAGATACGTGGCGACAGCTTCGGCGTAGGCTCGGGCGCCGGTGCCGCCGGTGTTAATGCCGGAATCGTCGTCGGCCATACCCGCGGAGCGGGCGTCCCGCAGCACCAGCTCCCGTGTTTCGGCGATGAGGTCGGAAAAGGTGGTAAGCGCCGTCAGCTGCCGGGGGGTGAAGAGATCTTTGTAGGATTTCAGGCCAAAAACTGGAGGTGAAAACCATCGAGTATTTTCTGACATATCCTGCGACAAAAATGACAAATCAGTTTCATGTAAGTACTTTTTTGATTCTTTAACAACCTGTTCATGCAAATCGTTCGGTTTTACATAAAGCCGGCCGTTATCTCCTTCTGAGACAATTGCAATTAATCTATTCTTATATCCATGTTCTTTGCCATGGTTAATTACCTGTTCGTCGTTTGTAATTGATCCGCAAAATAGACATTCAAATTTTGCTCCTCTTCCTACTTTATTTGTCTCTTTTTTAATATTTGCATTCTGCCGAACCTCAAACCGTACCGTGGCGGGGTGGGTGCTTTTGTCGATGAGCGGTTCGATCCAGGCTTCCTTTCCTTTTTTCTTCGACAACCAGAAAGAGCGGACCAGGGGCATTTCCGCGCCGCGGGCGGGGTTCGGACAGGTGACCGCCCGGGCCCAGAGCCAGGCAATAACCGTGTGACCCTCCACCTCCGGGTACAGATGCCCGACCTTTTCGAACCCCCTGTCCCGCATCCACTTCCCGTACCACTGAACATCCTCCGCGAGGCCGCAGGCGCCCTTCCATTACTTCTGAATCAGTTCCGTTTCCCGGCCCGGATGTACCGGAGGCCGGTTTTTAAAGCGCGCCGGGATCTCGATCATCGCCTTGTTAATAAGGACCGCCACGGGATTCAAATCGCTCGCGTGGGCCTCCAGACCCAGTCGCTGCGCCTCCAGGGGAATTGAACCGCCGCCGGCAAAAGGGTCGTATACCGGAGGCGGACTGCCACTCGTGGATTTCTTTATCTCCTCCCGGGCCTTCGAGAGCACCTCTTCATTGTTTGAGTTTTCCCATACCACCAAATCTTCCATAGTACGGAAAAGACGCTCCCGCTCCTTTTCCTGTTCCTCTTCGGTGGAGAACTCGTCCGAATGGGCCGACGGATCGTCCACCAGGGAAGCAAAGAGGACCGCCCGGCATGCCGCCAAGGGGCGCCGGGCCCACCAGATATGCAGGGTGGACTGATGCCCGTGACGGATCGATTTTTCCCACGCGGAGGCCGCGTTAATCGCCTCTAAGAGGATGTTTACCTCTATCAGTTTTTTCTTGTAGGTGCTCATAAAATGCTCCTAAGCATGCTTCAAATTATTACATTTTCTAAATGCTTGCGGATTCTTTCTATCGCGCTATATAAGAGGTATTTGTCAATGAATCCAATTGTACCGATAATTTTTTTTGAGGGCAGTACTGAGAGAAAACTTAAACGAATAATTGAAGGTTTCTTCAAACCGGTATGAATAAAGCCCGGACCATTTTGCTCTATTAAAATGTCTCAATCTGCTAATTGCTTTTGTATTTGCGATGAAATTCCACAGGCTAACCAATCATTATATCCAGGCATCTGTGAAAGCAGGAGAACCGGCCGCACTTTGATATTGTCATCCGCTTGGGAAAGCGCAGTAAGGCAAATATCACCCGGTTTCATAATCAGGGTTCCTTTCTTTTACTTCAGCTGCAGAATAATCAGGTTCCTCTGCTCCATACGCATCTACAAGCCTTTCCATACTGAGATTAGTCCATTCATCCTCCTCTGTTTCAATCGGAAAAATAATAAGTTCTACGGTTTTCCCTTTGAATTCATTTAAATTCTCAATTAGAAGACTTTCATCCTGAATTTTTTTTATTATCCGCATCGCTTTCATTCTTACCCCCTTTCATTATGGTACTCTTTTAGTTTAACTCTGCGTATATGAACCTCTTGGGTTCATACAACCTTTTCCCCTTTCGAAATAAGCTTCTTAATATTGTAGTTCTCGCTGGTTACGCCCCAGGAGGGTTCTTTCGTAAAGGGCCTGCGAATGTAGTAGACCCCCTCCACCTCGGTCCCGTCCAACAGAACGATTGCCAGGATAAAATTTTCAGGATTGTTGAGGCCTTCGGCTATCTCGTTTTTGGTAATAGTTACCGTTGCCGCCTCCCGGGAACGCCCCTTCACCTCGATAAGGCGTAAAACCTTATTATCCGGGTCCCGGGATTCTATGTCCCACCCCCGGTTTAAGCTGCTTACGTCTTCCGGGCTGTGCCCCATCCGTACTTCCGCGTCCATCACAGCCTCCATTGCCGCCGCTTCGCTTCTATCGTTTCGGGCAAGCAGCGTTCCGGTTCCTCTCCTTTTATCCCCCTTCAGCAGAGAGGCCGGGATTACAAGACATCCGCCGACAATTACCGGCGGCTGGAGCGACAGTTTCCGCTGCTGCTCCAGTTCGGATGTTCGTTTGTGTAATCGCCCCACCAATTCTTCCGCCCTCCTTCTCGCCCGGGAAGAATTGATCTTTGCATTTACCTTTCCCTCCTGCTCCTGCAGGCGCAGTTCCTCGGCCCTCCTGTCCCAGTACATAATTTCCTGGGTAAGCCGTTCATGAACAGCTTTAAGACTTTTCTTAACAATCGCCTCCCGCTGCAGTTTTACCTCTTCCATGTGT
>CAZJBZ010000469.1:0-3238 GCA_964543975.1 uncultured Spirochaetales bacterium | reverse complement strand
AGAAAAATCTCTTCTCCTGCCGGAGCATGAATCGATGTTGTATTGTTTTCTCCGTTGCTCTTAAAATATTGCAAACCCGAGCATTGATCGGCATGATGATGGGTCAAAAAAACATGATCAAGGTGGTGGATCCCCAGGGTGTGCAGCTGTTTGATCCATGCGCCGGTCCCGAAATCAATTGCAACTGCGCGTTCTCCTTCTTTTACGATGAAGACGTTGCAGCTGTCCTTGAAAAACCAGAGGTCCGGCACAATTTGCAGTGGTCCGTATTCTTCCCTATTCATTGCGATAATGTCACTTCCTACCCGGATTATTGTACTGTAATAAAGCATTCCCCTGCAAGCGGACGATTATTAGAATCCGACCTATGAATGGCAACCTTAAGGGCCCATTTATGGTGGGGCCTTTGTGACTCATTTCGGAGAGGTTGAGGAAAGAGTAAATTTCTGCTCGAATAATCGAATGATTTTATCGTATACTATGGAGGAACGGAGGGGCGAAATGGATACTCGGTACGCTGTACGATACGAAGTACATTTTGCAAATTATACTATCGCTCTCAGCATAATTCATATGGATAACCTTACGGGAAATTACATCACCGGTTCCCTCGTTTTCGTCATCCTTTTTCTATTATCGCGGCTGTGCGGGAGCGGACAAAGATGAGTGAAAATCCCGACAAAACAGAGGCGCGGAAAATATCCTATAGGGAAGGGTGGATTGCAATTATTGTAAATGTGGTCCTGTTTGGATTGAAGTATTGGGTGGGAATTATTTCCGGATCGGTCGCGATCATTGCGGATGCCTGGCACACAATTTCCGACAGTTTCTCATCGATTGTAGTCTTAATCGGGGCAAAGGTTTCCTCAAAGCCGGCAGACAGCAGCCATCCGTTCGGTCACGGACGGGCGGAAGCCATAGCCGCCATCATTATTGGGATGCTGCTTGTCTTTATAAGCTTCAATTTTATTGTTGAAGGTATCGGAAACCTGCGCGAAGAACAGGCTATCGTCTTTTCTCCGATAGTAGCGATTATTATAGGAGTTTCGATCGTGTCTAAGGAGGGCATGGCCCACTATGCGATCCGGGCATGGAAAAAGACAGGGAAGGAGAGCCTTAAAGCGGACGGATGGCACCATCGTTCCGACGCGATAACATCGGCGATTGTATTCGCCGGCCTCTTTTTAAGCAAACACTTGTGGTGGATTGATAGTGTCCTCACCTTTATCGTGGCCGCTCTCATTCTCTACGCCGCGTTTGAAATTCTGCGGGACACCGTTAGTCCGCTTTTAGGCGAGCGGCCGGATGAAGGGCTCCTCCGACGAATCAGTGCGATAGCGCGAGACCAGGCAGGCGGCCCGGTGGAGGTGCATCACGTTCACATGCATCGGTACGGTGACCATACCGAATTGACGTTTCATATCAATCTGGAAAAGGGGATGAGACTCGATGAAGCCCACCACATTGTTGATTCGATAGAGGCAGCAATAGAAGAAGAGCTGGACATCGACGCGACGATCCATGTAGAGCCGGCGGAATAGGACAATCAGAGCCGTAGTAATCGTTCCGCGTTTTTGCAGAAGAGTGATTCCTGCTGGTCTCTTTCCAGTCCCATTTCTTTAATAACCGCGATCAATGACGTTTGATCACCCCATGGAGAATCGGTCCCGAAGAGTATTCTGTCCCGCGGATGTGCCTCTAAAAACTGTTTCGCCTTCGTTTCTTGTAGATAGCCGATGGAATAGGAAATGTCCATGTAGACCGGTTTTCCGATAAGATGGCGTTCTACCATCTCCCAATCTTCCCACCCTCCGAAATGGGAGGTTATGAGCTTCAGCTCGGGGACTTTTGTAATAATGTCCACGATTTTTTCAGGATCCGCTATACGATCTTTGGGAAACGCGATATCGAAACCGGTATGCAGAAGGAGTGCCAATCCGAGTTCAGCGATTTTCTCATAGAGGGGGACCATCCGTTCTTCATTGATAATGAATTTTTGATAATACGGATGCAGCTTCACTCCTCGAAAGCCTCTTTTGGAGAGTTCTTCCAGATGTTCCTCCGCTTTCGGATCATCCGGATGGACTGAAGGAAAGGGGACGATCTTTTCCGAAGCAATACCGGCGGACCACTCCGCGATGTTGGTGAATTGTTCCGGTTTCGTGGCGATAGAAGCGACAACCGATTTTTCGATACCCGCTTCGTCCATTGAGCGGAGCAATCCGGAGAGCGTGCCGTCAAGTTTGGCTTTGATGTTGCCTTCTTTCTCCAGCCTCGGAATTGCGTTTTCCGCCACCTTGTCCGGGAAAGCGTGTGTATGAACATCGATAATACGCATTGGTAGAGAATAATACATGGTTTCCCTCCGCCGGTAAAGGGTTTTTCCGTTGCTATTCTTGCTATTTCCTTTGGGTGGTGCCATACTAACAGGAGAAACGGAAAAGGAGACGGACAATGCAATACCAACCCACCTACGAATCTCTTTCGACTCATCAGGTCCCGGATTGGTTTCATAACGCGAAATTAGGGGTTTTTATTCATTGGGGCCTCTTTTCGGTACCCGCGTGGGCCCCCTTGAGTGATGATATTCAGGCATTGATAAAGGAAGGCGGTTTTTGAAAACAACCCTTACGCGGAATGGTACTGCAATTCCATGAAACTTTCGAATAATCCTACCGCGAAGCACCATGTCAATACCTTCGGTCATAACCATACCTATTTTGATTTCCAAAAGGTTTTCGAAGACGTTTCTTCAGGTATGGATCCCGACTCATGGGCGGATTTTTTTCAAAAAGCAGGGGCCCAATATGTGGTAATGGTAACCAAACACCATGACGGTTACCTCTTGTGGCCCACCCGTCATCCCAATCCGCTGAGAGACGGTTATTTCTCAAAGCGTGATTTTGTCGGTGATATCAATACACTTTTCGCAAACTATTACAACACGATCAAAGAGGGAGCGGTGAACGACCGTTGGAATCAGGTGAAAGTTCCCGGTAATGCCGCCGGACGGTTTCTTATGAAACTGGCGGTTAAAGCGAAAGAAAACAAGCTTCGCAAGGGTGAGTTTGAAATGGAATCGACAACCCATCATGATTTTCGTACTCCGGAGTATAAAATCTATCCGGAAATACAAAAAGACAAGTGGGAAACATGCAGGGGTATCGGTAATTCCTTTGGCTACAACCAACTGGAAGGAGAAGATCGGATGCTTACCGGCGGGGAGCTGATTCGCTCT
>CAZJBZ010000468.1:0-3257 GCA_964543975.1 uncultured Spirochaetales bacterium | reverse complement strand
ATATAGGTTCTAATCGCCAGCCTATTCTGAGGAGGTGTGGTCAGAAGCGACATGTCTCTTATTTTCAAGAGAGACATATGAAGGGTCCGGGGAATGGGGGTTGCCGTTAAGGTAAGACAATCGATGGAAGCTTTCAACTCTTTCAGTCTTTCTTTCGCCTTGACACCGAAACGCTGTTCCTCATCAACGACGAGCAAGCCTAAATTCTTGAAAAAAACGTCACGCTGCAGTATCCGATGCGTGCCGATAATAACATCAATTTCACCTTCTGTTATCTGCTTGATACGCTTTTTTTGATCACTTTTCGATATGAAACGAGAGAGCATTGTAATGTTCACCGGAAAGTTATTAAACCGTTCCAAGAAATTCTCATAGTGTTGTTCGGCAAGAATCGTCGTTGGGGCTAAAAAGGCGACTTGCTTCCCACCGATAACCGCCTTGAAAGCAGCTCTCATAGCAACCTCAGTCTTGCCGTATCCCACATCACCGCAGATCAACCTGTCCATGGGTTGAGTACTCTCCATATCTTTTTTCACTTCTTCGATACAGGTCAGCTGATCTTCCGTTTCCTCGTAAGGGAAATTGGCCTCAAACTCCACCTGCCAGTCGGTATCGGATTGAAAGGCGAACCCCTTCGCGGTTTTCCTTCGGGGGTAGAGTCTTATCAGTCTATCGGCGAGATCTTCAACCGACTGCTTTACCTTACTCTTTCTTTTTTCCCACGATTTCCCACCGATTTTATCCAATCGAGGAGATGTCCCCTCGTTACCGATATATCGCTGAATCATGTTCACTTGTTCTATCGGAATAAAAACAGTCTCTCTATCGGCATACTCTAATCGAATATAGTCACGTTCTGTTCCCGCCGCTTTAATGCGTTCTATCCCGGTATACTTTCCAATGCCATAGTTAATGTGAACGACAAAATCACCTTCCGACAACTCGACAAACGTATCGATGGGACGACTCTTCGCCTGTTTTACCGACTTGGGAACGCGCCGTTTTCTACCAAAAATCTCATTTTCATGAATTGTACAGAATTTCAGGTCCGGACAGGTGAATCCTGCAGAAATAGTGTGGGTAAAAACATGCACACTATGATCCGCTAAGAGATGTTCGATCCTTGCCGCTTGCTGCTTTGAATCCGAAAAAATAAAAACTTCATAGCCTGCCTCGTTTAGATTGTCCAATTCCTCTTTTAAATAGTTGATGTTGCCGAAGAACGATTTTGGACCTAAACAGGAGAATACGATATCTTTATCGTCTTCTTGTTGTTCTTTTATTGCCGGAAAGTATATATTCCTTTTTCTCTTTTCTTCTAATGTTGAGAAATCGTGAAGTAACGCGGATGAAGGAACTCCTTCAAATCCTTGTCGTCGAGACTGTCTATAGAGTTCCAGATATTCTTTTTTAAGGGATTCTTCTCCCGAACAGAGTCTTTCATAATCCACATAGAGGACAAGGGCCTTTTTATCGATAAAATCGATTATTGAACCCGGATTATCGAAGGAATACGGAAACAGATATTCTTCACCCAAACATTCCTGTCTTTCTTCCAATGCCTCGAAAAGTTCAAAGTACTCCTCCGATTGCGATTCCATAGATAACTTTTTTTTCAACGCGGTAATTCGATCGAAATCCCAAAGGATTTCCCGAGTGGGATAAATCGAAATACGTTGGAGTTTATCAGTAGAGTGTTGAGAGATTGTATCGAAATATTTTATTTCTTCGATTGTATCGAATTCAAAAACGATTCTGACAGCTTCATCCCCTCCCGGCAGAAAAATGTCGAGTACTTCACCGCGCAGTGCAAACTCTCCGATGACTGATACACTGGGCACCCGCGAATAACCGAAGGAGAGTAGATTTTCAGACAGGGCAATCGGATCGAACTCTTCACTCACCGATAACGAAAACATCTTTTCTTCAATAAAGTCTTTCGGGGGTAATGGAGTCAAGAGACTTCGAAGTGATACAACGAGTGGTTTTTTTGAAGATTGAAGCATATCATTCAAAAGTCGTATTCTTCGTCCGGCAACAGTCGCGTCAACTGTACCTTCGGTATAGGGTAATTTATTCCACCATGGAAAGAGCGAAGCATCGGTACCCATAAGAGATAAATCCTGGATGATATATTCCGCTTCCTTCTCATGGGGAACAACGATGAGAAGCGGATGCTGTGGTACCAGATTATTAATTTTTGATGCAAGAAAGGCCAGAAAACCGGTTTTCGGACCAAAAATTGAAAAGGGGAAGGTTTTTTGCGCAATGTTCCTTACTAATTGTTTGTAGGGTTGATATGTTTTTAAGAGCTCTGTAAGCTTTTTTTCGAATAATGTTATCATAAAATTTACCGAAGATAAAAATGGTTAGATGGAGTTGACCTTGAAAAATATAGTAGTATTCATTTTTATTCTTTTTGTTTTTGTTACGACGGCGTTTTCTCAAACCGACGATGTACAAGTATCTATTCGATTTTATAACAAACAGTTGTACCGTATCGATAGTAATATATACATAAAAATCGAAATTACCAATAATTCACCTTCTCCTTTTCGATTTGAATTGTCGGATTACAGGGTTTTCAACATCGATTTTGATTTAAGGACAGAAGACAATCGACAGCTTCCCCATACTGAAAAATTCATAACGCGGAAAAACACGAATCAACCGGTTTTTTTCCGTACCGTTACATTAGAAACCGGAGAACGCTACGGATTTATTGAAGATGTTACAGATTATATTAAAATTGACTCTCCGGGGGCATATTACTTAAACACATTGTTTTACCCCACTCTCGACGGGTCCGGGGAGGGCACTCCGCTTCGGTCGAATACACTTCAATTAACCATCAGGCCGCTTGAAGAGAAACCGGAGTTGGAAACGGAAAAAGATTATGAAACGATGGCTGAACTGAAGCGTCAATCTTTGTCGCCCGATGAAGTTGTTTCTTTTACCCTTCGCGCCCGGCAGCGAAGTCAATGGGACCGGTTTTTTCTCTATTTAGACGTGGAAAGTCTATTGAGAAGAAATCAGACGAGAGAAAGACGATTTTTGCGATTATCGGAAGTCGAACAACGGGTAATGCTGCAAAATTATAAGGAGCAGTTAAAAAAGCAAACTGCTGATGGTGACATCGTTGTTGTCCCCCAAGCTTTTAGAATCATAAAAACGACCTATACACCCACAGAGGGGACTGTAAAGGCGGAGTTGGAGTTTGAATACGGGCGGGGGTATCTGGCGCCGGCGAAGGCGGA
>CAZJBZ010000467.1:0-3266 GCA_964543975.1 uncultured Spirochaetales bacterium | reverse complement strand
ATGAGGTTAAAGAAAATAACTGGTGAAACCATCGGTACTGTAACATGTAAAAATTTCTTCCATTCACCTGCTCCATCAATAGTAGCCGATTCATATAAAGATGTGGGTACATTTTGTAAACCTGCTAAAAGGATGACAATCATTGGTCCACGTGCCCAGGTGGCCATAAGAATATATCCTGGTAAGACCCATGTTTCACTGTATAACCATTCAGGACCTTTAATCGCAAAAATATTTAGAAATCGATTGATTAATCCCATTGAAGGATCAAGAAGCCATACCCATAATAATCCGATAGCTACACCGGAGATTACAGAAGGCAAATAAAATGCTGTCCTGAAAAATTTCAATCCAGGGACATCTCGATTTAATAACATCGCCAAACAAAGTGAAATAGCAATCCCTATTGGAACGCTTGTAAATGCAAAGAGAAGAGTTACTTTCAAAGATTGCCAGAACCGATTATCACTAAAAAACAAAAAAACATAGTTTTTCAATCCAACAAAAACTGGAGGACTAAGCATGTCCCAATTAGTTAAACTGTAAACCAATGAAACAAGCATAGGTATAATACGAAAAGATAAGAAGCCAATTGCCCATAGCGAAATAAACAGATAACCTGCGATTATTTCTTCTCTTCTTAATCGCCCAATTTTTACTTTCTTTAACAAACTAACCTACCTCGTATAATTAGATATACTTAAAAACATCAATTTAGTAAAAGCCCCTACCTTTACGATAGGGGCAAAGAAAAAAAATGTCATCTTCATTACTGTGAAAGTAATTCATCAACTTTAGGTTTAACCGTATTAACAAATTCTTCAGGACTTTTCCTCTTCATGAGAAGATTATCCGTTTCTTTTTGGAATATATCCATAATTTCAGGTCCCTTGGTATGAATCAATGAACGGAAATGGGAGCCTTCTAAACCATCCATTCGAATCTTATGATTTGGTGGAGCGTCTCCCCGTAAGGTTAGGAAATCATCGGAGTAGGCGAGTTCTCGGGTTAGCGGTGTAACCAAGCCTAGTGTGATGCAGTTCTCAGTCTGGAATACCGGACCACCCCAAAAGAGGGCGACACGTTTAGCTTCTTCAATATGTTTTGATGCTTCAGTCACACCCCATCCACCTACGGCGTAAGAGACAGCTCTACGTGTTCCTTTCGGAATATAAACGATATCCCATTCAAAATCCTCAATTTCTTTATGGAAAGCCATCATCCATGTACCATTTATCTCCATAGCTGTTCTCCCGGCTGCAAATCCCCCTTGTAATGCACCTTCTTCTGCTGCGGTAGGAGCAATGTGATATTTGTATCTTAAATCTTGCATAAACTGCATTGCTTGTTTAGCCTCAGGAGTATCTATTATGGTTTCTGTTGGATTTAGTGGGTTGTCTAACCAATGTCCGCCGAATGACCAAAGAATATCTTGATAGAAAATTGGTGTAATTAAGTTACCTACGGAAATTGCATATTGATCTTTATTTCCATCCCCATCTGTATCTTTCGTTAGTTTTTTACCTGCTTCAACCAGATCATTCCAAGTCCAGCTATCCGTTGGCAAATCAAGACCCTCTTTTTCAAACATTGTTTTGTTGTAAAACAAAACATTTATATTACTACCTGTTGGAACAGCGAAAATCGCTCCGGTATCAGGATCGGTAAAAGCATTAAATAGATTGGTAAAATGTTTGCTATCATCTAAAAAGCCGGTCTTTTCTAATTCAGTACGAAGGTTAATCAATAAACCTTTTTTATAGAAAGAGTAGGTAAAATCCTCTGAACAGTTGATAACATCAGGCGGCGTACCGCCAGCTATCATTGTCAGTACTTTTTGTTGATATTGAGCACCTGGAATAGCGATCATGTCGATAGTAATATCCGGGTTCTCTGTCTCAAAAGCATTAACGACTTCCTCATGGGTTTTTAGCTTTGCTTCCTCTCCCCAGATCGTGAAAGTAATCGGCACAGACCCTGCTTCTTTAGCGGTTTTCTCTTCTGCCTGTCCACCTGCGTATAGAAGTGATACTACACATCCAAAAATAGATACGATGAAAATTAGTTTTTTCATTTTAATCCTCCTCAAGAATCAAAAACTGATTAAATTTTCAATTTTATATTAAACCAAGCGTGTTTGGTTTAATAGAGTAGCTTTTTGTATAATTCTTGGACTATTCCGACTTTTCTTCATCTATTCTGTGATATGTCGGAATTGTCCTTTTTTTCTACAAATTCAGTATCTTTATTTATTTGTTGTTTAACGCTTATCATAGTGATTAAGTAAATTGAATGAAAAAAGGAAGATAAAATGGCTTTACAATCTCGATCATTTTCTGCTTTAAAGATTGGTGCTATAAAACCTATGGGATGGCTAAAAAAGCAACTTCAGATACAGGCAAACGGACTTCCGGGTTGTCTCGATGAGATATGGGAAGATGTTGGAGATAATAATATGTGGCTTGGGGGGTCGAAAGAGGGATGGGAGCGTGGTCCTTATTTTATCGACGGACTTCTTCCTTTGGCCTATATTCTTAACGATAAACGTCTTCTTGATAAAACGGAAAAATGGGTAGCGGCTTTCATTGACTCTCAACAAGAAAATGGCTGGATAGGTCCTGTCCGTAGTGACTTCAAGAAGTTGGAATATGACCCGTGGCCGAATTTTATTGTCTTAAAAGTGCTCACTCAATACCATGATGTTACGGACGATGACCGTGTTATTGAGGTAATAAGGAAATTTCTTAATTTCCTTATGGAACATCTTGATGCTAAGCCTATGGACCATTATGAACGCTCCTTCGATCAATGGGCACGATTCCGTTGGGCTGACTTAGTTATTTCCATCTTTTGGTTGTACGAAAAATTACATGAAGATTGGTTGATTGCACTTACTGAGAAGGTAATAGCGCAAGGCTACGATTGGACCGACCATTTTAAAAGATTTCCGTATAAAAAATCGCAACCAATCGACAATATTTTGATGGAAACCCATGTGGTGAATAATGCTATGGGAGTCAAAGCTCCTATTGTACGGTATATGGTGACCGGTGAAAAGAACGACTTGGAAGCTGTATATACTGGGATTAAGAACCTTGATAAATTCCATGGGCAAGTTTCGGGCGTTTTTTCAGGTGATGAACATTTCGGCGGTAAAAATCCTTCCCGCGGAACGGAGCTGTGTGCGGTGGTCGAGTATATGTTTTCTCTCGAATATTTGATATCTGTAACCGGAGATCCGTTATTATCCGATCGGTTGGAAAAAA
>CAZJBZ010000466.1:0-3267 GCA_964543975.1 uncultured Spirochaetales bacterium | reverse complement strand
TAATCATTAAACAACCAAACGATAGTGGTTGTCCAGATTTACGGGTCCATTATAATACACCTGGATGACCGGGCAGGAAGAGATGATGATCAACCTCCTCCTAAAGCCTGATATTGTACAAGCGGCACTACGCAAGATAACCGATTTCTTCAAGGAGATGATGCGGCGAGCAATATCGGCCTGCAGTGGGATCGAAAAGGATTTTTTCGATATCCTCTATTTTGCAGACGATTTAGGAGGACAGACCGGCCTTCTCCAATCACGGGAGGTGTATCGCGATGTTGTTCAGCCTTTCCACCGGGAGTTGATTTCCCACGGCAAATCGCTCGCACCCAAGGCGAAAGCGATGCATCATTCCGACGGTTCTGTTTTCGATATTCTTCCCGACCTAATGGATGCAGGTGTCGATATTTTGGAAGCTGTCCAGGTAGATGCTGCAAAGATGGATCCGGAGCGGTTGAAATCAACCTACGGAAGCAACCTCAGTTTTCACGGAGGTATCAGCGTCCAATCGCTCCTTCCCCATTCCAATACCCAAACGGTAATCGATGAGTGTACACGCTTAGTGAACGTTTTCGGAGAAAACGGCGGCTATATTGCAGCTCCTTCACACGCCATCCAAATCGGTACACCGGCAGAAAACATCTTGGCTATGCTAGGAGCCGTGTTAGGAGAGAATGATTACAACAATGCAATAAAAAATGCAACTGCAAGTGCCTTTCATTGATGATAATAGAAGTTAAAATTTTTATAATGCAAATCAAACCTGATATAATAAATCCATTCTCTCTATAAATTAGAATCTACATTCCGCAAGTAGAAAATCGACTTTACTGGACTTTTTTTAAAATAATTTATTATAAACCAAATAATTTACTGGTCCACTACGGACCCATCCTCGTGCAATCGTGTCTGCATCTCCTGCGGCCGGACTGTATGTGCCCGTAATCCTTCTTCATCCAATTCTATACCGATTCCCGGTGCCGTGGGAACAATTATAAACCCCTTTTCTACAGCCAATGTTTTTTTAACGATATCGCTCTTAGGCGGTTTGTCCTCACCTAGCGGGTACTCTTGAATTGCGAAATTGGGAATACAGGCGGCAAGCTGTACGCAAGCGGCGGTACTCACCGGTCCGAGCGGATTGTGCGGTACAACCTGAACATAGTTCGCCTCTGCCAACGCGGCAATCTTTTTCGAATGGGTGATGCCGCCGCAGAGGCAGACATCCGGTCGAATATATTGGACGGCTTTTCGCCGCAGGAGCATCTCAAACTCATATATGGTATGGATTCTTTCTCCGGTCGCTATGGGTATGGTTATTTTCTTCGCGACCTCCGCCATGGCATCGAGGTTATCGGGCGGAATAGGGTCCTCAAAAAACATGGGATGATACGTCGCGATCCCTTCCGCAAGCACTACCGCTTCATGCGGTGTTAATCGACGATGAATTTCGATACAGAGGTCAACATCGTTTCCAACAGCTTCGCGGTAACGGGCAACCGTATCGATTGCGTCATACATTTTTGCGGCATGGGTTTTAAAATAAGGCACGCTTCGCGGTTCATCGAGAAACGGAGTCAGGTGGCCGACCGCGGTAAAGCCCCGCTCCTTGGCATCGATGCAGCCCTGGACCAGCTCTTCTTGAGTTTCACCGAAAACATGGTAATAGACACGAACTTTATCTCTGCACGCTCCGCCCAGCAGCTGATAGACCGGCACACCGAAATGTTTGCCCGCAATATCCCACAGCGCGATATCTACCGCGCTCAGTGCGCCCATGATCGCGGCGCCGCGAAAGTGTGTGCACCGATAGAGATACTGCCAATGGTGTTCAATCCGCAGCGGGTCCTTTCCAATCAAGTACCGTTTAAAGCTCTCTATCACGGCGGATGAAGCTTCCAGGTAACCCCATGTCCCCGATTCGCCCACGCCGCTGATTCCACTGTCCGTATAGATTTTTAAAAAGAGATATCGATCGACTGGAAACAGTTTGATGTCCGTTATTTTCATATTCACTCCTCTATTTATGCGCTTCCAGGATTGCATCCATCTTCCTGTCCAATTCCTGACTGGCTTCAGTCGGGTTGGGAGGATTGTCGATAAGCCATTTGACGGACCGTTCACTGCCGATGTGAAACGGAGTAGAACAGATAAACTCAGGGACCAGCCGTTTGATCTTTGTATTGTCGAAGAGGACCGAGTTTATCTTGTCCCCCTTAAGCGGTCCTTCAAACTCGGGGAATTGACTGCAGATAACGTCGGCAGGAATGTGGACAATTTTCGGTTCAACGCCTACATGGCCCGCTACGATAGTGGTGATCTGGTCCCAGGTAAGCGCCTCATCGGAGGTGATGTGATACGGCTGCCCGATCGCACCAGGTTTTCCCAGAAGGCCGGTAAACGCCTTGGCGAAGTCGGTCGCGTGGGTAACCACCCACCAAGAGGTTCCGTCACCGGGAACAATGATCTCCTTTCCCTGTTGCAGCCGCGGGATGGTCACCTGTCCGTTGTCGAATACGCAGGGGACCGCCTTTCGGCCGTAAGTGTGAGACGGACGTACTATGGTTACGGGAAATCCTTTCTCACGATACTCCTTTATAAGCCGCTCTTCCGCGGCCGTCTTGTTGCGGGAATACTCCCAGTAGGGGTTATGGAGCGGGGTGGATTCGGTAATGACCGGGGAAACAAGCGGTTTTTGATAGGCCGATGCCGAACTGATAAAGATGTACTGCCCTGCTTTCCCTGAGAAGAGGGCGATGTCCTGCTCGATATGCTTAACGGTAAAGGCGACCCAATCGACAACCACATCGAATTGATATGAGGAAAGAATCTCCCTGCTCTGTTCGAAATCTCTGATATCTCCCGTTATCCTGTTCACCTCCGAAGGAAGTGTATCGTTGTTGTTCCCTCTGTTATAGACAAACAGTTCAAAACCTTTGTTCAGTGCCGGCTGAATGCATTCCGTAGAAATGTTTCCCGTTCCGCCGATAAATAGTACTTTCATTGTTAGCCCCCGGTAAAAAGATGATTAGTACAAGTATAGAACCGAGCCGACCGTAAGTCAAATAGGCACACGATAAATGGAGCAGTCACGGGTATAGTTGCGTGAACATTGTCGGATAAAGGTGTTGTGACGGACGAAAAACGTTTTCCGTTCATGCTGTTTAACTACCCGCTATTGGCACTCCCTCTATCCAAAGCAGCTTCTCAGCCGTTTGAAAAAGATTATTCATCTGGGTATACTTAATGAGAGAGAAGAAGGTG
>CAZJBZ010000465.1:0-3285 GCA_964543975.1 uncultured Spirochaetales bacterium | reverse complement strand
GAGGATGAAGAAAAGCTCCTCGACCTTCTTCTGTTTAATTTGAAAGATGATTTTCCTATTACCGGATATAAAGACGCGGAATCATTTCTTCACGATTTCGACCCCGAAGAGACGGCAGTCATAATAACCGATGTACGATTACCGGGTATAGATGGTTTGGAACTACTCGATCGTGTGCAGAACAATTCACCTCATATACCGGTTATCATTATAACGGCCTTCGGAAGCATAAACCAGGCGGTCTCCGCTATAAAACTGGGCGCTTACGACTATTTAACGAAACCGGTATACATCGAGGAGCTGCAGGAGGTCATCTCGCGCGCGCAACAATTTGCATCAAGCATCGATCCTTTGGCCCCCCTCTTCCCTTCAGACTCTCAGTTTTTAACCAACGATCCGGACACCATCAAACAGTGCGAACTCGCTGCCCGTGCGTCCCCGATGAAAGTCCCGGTCCTGATTCTCGGAGAAACCGGCACCGGAAAAGAACTGATAGCGGAAATGATACACAACGCCAGTAAACGTGAGGGCAATCTCGTAAAAATTAATTGTGCCGCTATTCCGAACGAATTATTAGAGGGTGAACTCTTCGGATATAAGAAAGGTGCCTTTACAGGAGCCGACGCGGGGTATGAAGGGAAATTAAGGCTTTCTCACCGGGGGACCCTCTTCCTCGACGAGATTGGAGACATGCACGAAGCTCTTCAAGCAAAACTGCTTAGGGTCATAGAAACCGAAAGCTTCTATCCGATCGGTGAAAACCGACTCTGCAAGGTCGATATCAGGATAATCGCCGCTACCAACAAAGATTTGAAACGGGAAGTCGACGAGGGGAAGTTTCGATCCGATCTTTACTATCGCTTAGCGGTAGTACCGATACGAATACCTCCTCTCAGGGAACGCCCCGATGATATACCTCTTATCGGAAAAGCGTTTTTCAGACAGCTTCTGGAAAACGGACGTACAAATACTAAAACCATAGATGAACAGGTATATTCCATCTTTAAAACTTGCACGTGGCCCGGTAACGTGCGTGAACTGCGGAATGTTCTGACCAACATGGCGCTTTTAAGTTCCGGGAAACGGATAACGGTGGAGGATATTCCACAGGAGCTTCTTCCCGCTTCCAAACAGGAAAATCCATGGATCGACGGAACACCGGAAACGTATGAAGAATTAAAACAGAAGAAAAAAGAGATAAAAAATGAGGCATACGCGGAATTAGAAATTAATTTTATTCATCAAGCCTTAGACAACAACAGATGGAATATAACAAAAACAGCAGAGGCAGTCGGTATCGACCGCCGTCTGCTGCAAAATATGATAAAGAAATATGAAATAAACAGAAAAAACTAAATCATTCAGGTTCTCCCTCGACCAAAGTGGAGTGGCGGCCTGTGCAACTACTACACATTAACCCTGTCTTTTTTCTCCTTTTCCGCCGTCGTTTTCTGCTCGGATGATTCAGCCTTTTTCTTCCAGGCGAAAAGCTCTTTATACTCCTGATTCTCCTTATACCAGCGGTCGTTCGGGTCGTTTATTCGCCGCTCCCACTCGGGCTCGCGGAGTCGTTTATACTCGTCGGCATACTCATCAACCCACTCCCGAACGTGAGGGTCTTTAATAATATCTTCAGAATGGTCATGTCCCTGGGCCACATATCCTTCCCGCACCACTTTTCTCAATACTTCCGGATTGTCGATTATCATACAGGGACGTTTCAGGTTTGCATTTTCGTTATAGGGGAACTCCCGTCGAATCGATTTGAAGAACTCCGAATTGACGATCTCCCGAAGAGGTTTTTCTCGTATATTATCCACACCGAAATGGACGAAGACACACGGCTCCACATTTCCCGAGTTGAGGATGTGAAGGTACCTTCTTCCGCCGGCAAGACAGCCGCCGACAGCATCTCCGTCGTTCCAGAAATCGGCCAAGAAAATAGGATACTTCTTCCGCATTTCTTCCACCCGGTTCCCGGTATAAATGCGTTGTTCCGGAGTCGGTACAAGATCGAGGATCGGGTCTTTGCCTACAGGCATAAACATGAAGTACCAGCCGAAGATCGCGCCTTTATTGATAAAATACTCCATAAATTTATCATCGGTAACGACATCTATATTGTGCCGAGTGTAGGTCACGCTTATCCCAAACAACACACCTTCCTTCCTGAGGTTATCCATGGCGTCATTGATTCGCTGCCACATTCCTGTCCCGCGACGCTGTTCTGTTTCCGCTTCCCAGCCTTCTACACTGATCGCGGGAAAAACATTACCGAGTTTAGCCAATTTTTTCGACGTTTTTGCATCGAGAAAGGTGCCGTTTGTATAGGTAAGGAAAATCATATCGTTGTATTTTTTAAATAATCGCAGTAGAGCATCTCTCAAGAGATATGGTTCTCCGCCGCTTATAACGATAAAATAGATACCCATATCACGGGCTTCTCCAAGTACCCTGTCAATCTCTTCTTCGGTCAAATCTCCATCTTTTTCATACAGTCCCGAATAACAGCCGGTGCAGTTCAGATTACACCTCATTGTGGGACTTATAACCAAAATCGAAGGGACCATATTCTCCCCTTCGGTTTGAGCAAGTCGTTTCTGTTTCCCTTCAATAAATTGGTTAATGATCAGGTTGTTTACCAGTTTTCGTTTATACGATGTGCTGGTTTCATTTCCGACACGCAGGAAAATTTTTGCAAAGTTGGTCCCCTCCTTCAGAGAGGTATCTAGACTATCGAGAAAGTTTTCGACAGCCGGATCTTTCTTGACCTGTGGTTGGGCCTGTCCTATATCGAGAAGTTTTTGCAAATCTTCAGGTTTTCCTGTTAAACTTTTACCGACATTTTTCAATACAAGTTTTTTTAATAGTTTATTAGCAGCCATACTACCCTCCTCCTAGCACTGAACAGCAAATTGCATGCCAACAGCCGTACACAAACGAGCAAATTTATTTCATTACATCATATATACTTATTTTCCTCTTTGTGATCATGTCGTTAAAATATTCGCATAACTGCGAAGAATTTTTTCGCAGTGCGATTGAAAAACAACGCGCCGGTCCGGTTTTTTCCGTCACTCTATTAATTTTTTCAAATGCCTCCATTGACAGTTTTTTTTGTTTTACCATAAAATTGTTTCGGGGCTTTCATGAAAAGAGGAATAGGAATCGTTCTTTTTTTGGTATCGCTATCACAATACACGGCAACGGAATCAATCGACTTGACTACTATTGATTCGATGCAGGAGCAGGCTCGCGAGCGGCTGGAGGCGATGCAGGAGCAGA
>CAZJBZ010000464.1:0-3303 GCA_964543975.1 uncultured Spirochaetales bacterium | reverse complement strand
GGGTCCGTCCTGCCGAGAATGACGTTGCCGCACATGCATTCCAAAACGGGATTTCCTGAACCGTCGAGAATGATGTTCCCCTTTTCGTCTTGAGCACAGAGACGGCTTTCCAACTCTACAAACCTTGGCGGGAAACCGCTCGTTTCAAAATAGGGATAATCATCCCCTTCCTTCAGTCGTATTCCGACCGCCTCGCATCCCGACCATTCCCTCATAATATAAATAACACTTTTGACATACTCTTCGACGGTAGTGACATTTCCCATCGATTCGAGAAGGGACAATATGATTTTATGTTCAACGTCCTTCTGTTTTGCTTCGAACAACCTGAATGCCGTATTGATTGAGGCCAGGAGTACCCGCTCTCCCGAATCTTTTACGATATAGCCGTACGAGGTAATTCCTTCGGTTTTCTCGACGACGGGAGCTTCGGTATGAGATGATAAAAAGACAATAGGAACGTCCCGGTCTTTCAGGATGACGTTTGCCGCCTCCGTTCCGTCCATTCGTCCCTCTCCTAAATCGATATCCATCAAGATGAGGTCGAATTCATTGTTTACGGCCGTTTCAATTGCCGCGCGGGCGTCGTAGGCGGTTATTACCGCATAGCCGTGTTTATTAAGCATGGCGGCTTCGTTCATGGCGATAAGGGCCTCATCTTCGACAAGGAGGATGATTTTGGGAGGTGCCGTTTTAGTCATACTTTTCTCCAATATGTCTACCTCTTTTAGTATACTCCGTTTCCATGTTTCATGCAACTTTATTGTAGACGCTCCAATGAATTCGGAATGTGAACTCGAATTGCAGTAGACTGAGCACCATTTTAAGAGTATTATTCGCTTCACATATGACACGAATAAAAACAGTAAACGAAAAGATACGAAATATTGCCATTATCGCCCATGTCGATCACGGGAAAACAACCTTAGTAGACGCAATGTTTAGACAAAGCGGCGTGTTCAGGGAAGGTCAGTCGGTTGATGAACGTATTATGGATCGTTTGGATTTGGAACGGGAACGGGGTATCACCATAGCGGCAAAAAATTGTGCTATACGGTGGAAAAAGGTCAAAATCAATATAATTGATACTCCCGGACACGCCGATTTCGGCGGAGAGGTGGAGCGGGCCCTCTCCATGGCGGACGGTGCAGTCCTTCTTGTCGACGCATCGGAAGGGCCTTTGCCCCAAACAAGGTTTGTTCTTGACAAGGCGTTGGCAGGCGGGCTTCCGTTGATGGTGATCATCAATAAAATTGATCGTCAAGACGCCCGGCCCGAAGAGGTTCTGGATAAAATACACGATCTTTTAATCGATTTGGATGCCACCGAGGAGCAGCTCGATTTTCCTCTCCTGTATGCCGTCGGAAGGGACGGTAGGGTCGGTTTGACACCGAACAGCTTAGAGGACAATCTTCATCTGCTTTTCGATATGATCATTAAAGAGATTCCCCCGCCTGCTGCCGATACCGAACAACCGTTTCAGATGCTGGTAAGCGACTTGAGTTATTCCGATTATTTAGGGCGATTGGCCATCGGAAAAATCTATTTCGGCAGGGCCAAGACCCAGGATGATCTTATCCGGGTAAACATCGAAGGCAAAAACCTGCCGCTTAAAGTATCCAAACTTCAGGTGTATCAAGGCCTTACCACGCAGGATGCTAATGAGGTGGAAGCGGGAGATATCGCAATCCTCGCCGGGATCGATAATGTCCATATCGGCGATACTATCTGCACAAAAAACGCGCCAAAAGCGCTCAAACGAATTACGGTAGATGAACCGACGGTTTCCATGCTGTTTACACGAAACACCTCGCCGTTTTCCGGAAAGGAAGGCCGATTTATCCAAGCGACAAAAATAATGGAACGGCTTACGAAAGAAACGCTTTTAAACGTTTCCATGCAGGTGAAAAAAGAAGAAGGGGGCGAAGGGTTTATCGTGATGGGCCGGGGGGAGTTCCAAATGGTCATCCTCATCGAAACCATGCGCAGAGAAGGGTTCGAGTTTTGCGTCGGCCGCCCCCAGGTCATTTTGCGGTATGACAACGGTAAAAAAATGGAACCAATTGAACATCTGTTTATCTCGTGCGAACAGAATTTTACCGGTATTGTTACCGAAAAACTCTCGAAGAGAAAAGGGCGGATGATCAGCATGGTAAACCATGCCGCGGAGCGTGTTCGAATGGAATTCAGCATACCTTCGAGAGGGCTTATCGGTTACAGGGACGAGTTTATGACCGACACAAAAGGAACGGGCATCATGAATTCCTACCTTTCCGGGTATGAAGAGTACAGAGGAGATTTCCCCACCCGTTACACCGGTTCTCTTATTGCCGACCGTCGAGGGGCGGCGGTCCCGTACGCACTGTACAACCTGGAACCGAGAGGGAACTTATTTATTACACCGGGAGAAGAGGTGTATGAAGGGATGATTATCGGAGAACACAACCGGGGCGATGATCTTACCGTAAATCCCTGCAAGACAAAAAAATTATCGAACATGCGCGCCGCGGGCAAGGACGACGCCGTCGTTCTTACACCGATCCTTCCGTTATCGTTGGAAAAATCGATTCAATTCATTCGCGAGGATGAACTGGTGGAGGTGACGCCGAAATCGATCCGTCTTCGAAAATCGGAACTGTCGGCCGACCGCAGAAAAGTCCTCGAAAAAAGACGAACATAAAGACGCGTTGCAGTGCCGCGCTAAGGCGGCGGCAAGGTGCTCACACTGCAGCATTTCGAATTCCTGCTCACACTGCAAAATCAGGGAACGTGCCCTTTTAATTCCGGAATAAAATCCGCCCCTTCCTGAATGGTAATACTCGAACCGCTGCAATCTTCTCCGATCGGTTCGCAACGGCCGCCTAAAATCCTGGACAGAAAAAGGTCCGCGGCGGCGAAAAAGGAGAGCCGGTTCTCCGGCCGGGCGAAACCGTGTCCTTCGTCCGGATAGAGGAGGTAGGTCACCGGTATGTTTTTGTCCTTCATTGCCTGAACAATTTGATCGGATTCGGCCTGTTTTACCCGCGGATCATTCGCTCCCTGCCCGATTAAAAGCGGTTTTTTTATTCTGTCCGCGTATGACAACGGTGATCGCGACGTGAGAAACGCTTTCCCTTCTTCAGTCCGATGATCTCCGACTCTTGCAACCAAATTATTCAGAATAGGTTTCCAGTACGGCGGTACGGTTTCCAGCAGGGTAATGAGGTTTGAAGGCCCGACAATATCGACACCACAGGCGAACAGATCGGGCGTAAAGGTCAAACCGACAAGCGCCGCGTATCCCCCATAGCTCGCTCCCATAAT
>CAZJBZ010000463.1:0-3321 GCA_964543975.1 uncultured Spirochaetales bacterium | reverse complement strand
AGTAGTGGCCCGGGCAATATTTTCAATACTTCCGAACGCCTGGAGTAATTTACGACTACGCCCCCTTCCAATTCCGGGTATTTTTTCCAATCGAGTGAAAGCCACCTCTTTCTGACGCAGTTTCTTATTAGAATTAGTAGCGAAGCGGTGCGATTCATCCCGGACGTACTGCAGCAACCGCAGAGCGGGAGTTCCCTCCTGCAGAAAAATGGATTTTCCCTCTACCGGCACCAGTTCCTCCCGTCTCTTTGCCAAACCGAAAAGAGGAATATCAACCATTTCCAAGGCCCTCAGCACTTCCAAAGCCGCTCCTACCTGGCCCTTGCCTCCGTCGACCACAATAAGGTCCGGCTTCTGCAATCCTTCATTCAACACGCGGGTATATCGCCGTGCAACAACTTCCCGTATCGCTTCGTAGTCGTCGATCGCACCGTTCAAGCTCTTCATATGGAAATGACGGTACTTTTTTTTGTCCGGTTCTCCGTTGTAAAAAGAGACCATAGAGGCGACGGGGTATTTTCCTGAAAGTTGGGAAATGTCGAAACCCTCGATTCGCCTGGGAAGCAGAGGGAGATCGAGTTTTGATTTCAATTCCCGGAGTGTTTCATCGATGTTCCTTTTATGGGACCTTTTCTCCAAATCTTGGATGCTGTTTTCTTTGGCCATTGCGATGATCGAACGATGAATCCCCTCTTCCGCCATGGTCAGTTTTACTTCTCGGTCCATTTTTGTTTTAAAATAATCTTCGATCGGTTCTCTTTCGAGAGGGAGGTCGATATAGATGTGTTTGGGTGGATTATGTACTTCACTGTAATATTGCATGATAAATTGCCGCAGCGCCTCTTCCTCTTCGGTAAATATTTCCGTCCGAAAAACGTCCCTCCCGACTAATTTCCCCTCCCGCATCTGGAACACCGAAAAGGTGCACAGTTCGTCACTGACCGCGTACGCGATATAATCACGCCGTTCAGGATTAAAATCTATGACGTACTGGTCCGATACCGCCTTGATGACCGCTTGAATAAGGTCCCGATACTCGGCGGCCTTCTCATACCGCAGCTCTTTCCCGGCCTGTTCCATTTTTACCTGCAGTTCCCGAATTATTTCATCCGTTTCACCCGAGAGGAGTTTTTTTATCTTCTCAACATTTTTCATATACTCTTCCCGTGATATCTTTGCCGCGCAGGGAGCGGTACATCTATCGATATGATAATAGAGGCAGGGGTGCTTCCGTGTTTTCAGCTTACCTTTACACTTTCGCAAAGGAAAGAGCTTCTCGATAAGCTCGAGATAGGCGTCGATGCTTGGTATATCCGTATAGGGTCCGAAATAGTGCGAACCGTCCTGAACAAACCTGCGCGTTCGAAAAACACGCGGAAACTCTTCATTCGTTATCCTTATAACGGGGTATGTTTTTCCGTCCTTCAAATTGATGTTATAATGGGGAAGATGCTTTTTTATCAGTGTATTTTCTAAGAGAAGAGCTTCGTATTCGCTGCCGGTAATAATCGGTTCTACGGAATGTATTTTTCGGACGAGAAACTCGGTTTTTATATCCGAACGTTTTGTAAAATAGGAACCGACCCGTTTTTTTAAGTTCTTCGCCTTTCCGACATAAATAACCTTTCCGGTCTTGTTTTTCATTATGTAAACGCCCGGTTTCTCGGGGAAAAACTTAAGCGATTCTTGTAACTCTTCACGCATTTCTCTACTATTCCTCCGAACATGCCGACAATAGAGGAGATGAAACTCGGAAAAGCGATTGTCTCTATCTCTCTTCTCTTTTTTAGTCCCTTATCCCTCTTTTCTTTGGATGAAACTATCATTCTCGGAATGGACGATCAATGGAAGAGTATGACCTACACCGAGAATGTGCGTTCCATACCGGGGAAACGCGGTTATCAAGACCTTGTCCTTCAGGACGCGGAATATTCCGTCACTCCTGAAACCGACCTCCTGCTTCATCTGAACAGCGGTCCTCCCATTGACGCGGCAGGAAAGTACCGAGTAAACGGCTCAGCTCACGTCATCACCTCCGCGTACTCGGTATACGGAGGAGGCGCCGCACTTTTTCGGAACTGGAAGGGAGGATTACAAATAGCGCCCCGGGAAAACGCCCTCCTTTCACCCGGTACCGAATGGAATGATTTTACCATAGAATTCTGGCTCTACCCGGCCGCTTTAGAGGATGATGAGATAATCCTCTCGTGGAACGGTGTAAAAAAAACAGGTAACAAAAACATGCCTCAATCGATAACATGCCGAGTTGAAGATAGAAAACTGCATTGGATTTTTTCCAACCTTTTCATCCCCCCCGATAACGGTCAGTTTACGATTACACTTGCAGGGACCACTCCATTGGTGCCGAAACGGTGGAACCACCATACCGTTCGATTTGACGGCGATACAGGTCTTCTCGAATACACAGTCAACGGTAATCCCGAAGCGATTACCTACGCGACCGCTACCAAACAGGAAGCACCGGCAATCTTCTATCCTTCTATAGGGAATTATTCGCGCGGCCCTCTCGAAATTGCACCTTTCTATACCGGTATTATTGATGAAGTCCGATTCTCCACATCCTTTATAAAAAAGCCGACATACAAAAAATACACAAAAACGGCAGGCTCGGCAATTTCAAAGCCGATCGATTTAGGTTACTCAAATTCAAAATTAATTACAATTTCAGCGGATGATACTGTCCCTGGTAATGCCGATATTTTTTACTTTTACATAATAAACGACTCATCCCTCCCTTCGGATGCCGGATGGAGCCCCTTTTCACCCGGTTCCTTTTATCCCAATGATGCTCGCGGACGTTTTCTGCACCTAAAAGTTGAACTGTATCCCACGGGAGAGGGTAAGTATACCCCTTCGATATCCGACATCACCGTAACCTACGAGCCGGACCTGCCCCCGCCCCCTCCGTCCTTGATAACCGCAACAGCCGGTAACAACGAGGTAACTCTCCAATGGAAGCCTGTTGCGGAGGCGGATATAGCTGGATATAGTGTTTATTATGGTACCGAATCGGGCAGATATATCGGAACAGCAGGAGATCAGCCGTCACCGATCGATGTAGGGAACACGACATCCGTTACCATTGAGAGACTGGAAAACGGAACACTCTACTTTTTTTCCGTGGTATCGTACGATTCCTCCACGCCGCACCACTTCAGTGGTTTTTCCAAGGAGGTGAGTGCCCGACCGTCCGGCCTTGGAATACAATCAAACGGTAATGAAAAGAGAGAGTAGGCACCGTATATGAAATTTGAAGATCTTCTCAAAAGGACCCGGGAAGCACTAAGACTGCACGATTTC
>CAZJBZ010000462.1:0-3348 GCA_964543975.1 uncultured Spirochaetales bacterium | reverse complement strand
TCAGCGAACAGTAATACAAGAAATCAATGCCGATTTAAAAGCGCCGAGGGTAATGACACGGCTGCTTCAGGGCGATGTCGGTTCCGGGAAAACCCTCGTCGCCTTTTTAGCGGCGCTCTTTTCCATAGGCAGCGGATTCCAAGTTGCCTTCATGGTGCCGACCGAAGTGCTCGCGCGTCAGCACGCGGACTCCGCGGCCCGTCTGTTGGAACCTTTAGGCATAAATGTCGCGATGTTGACCGGCGGACTGAAAAGTGAACGCAAAGCCCCTCTGCTCAAGGCGCTTGCCGACGGAGAGATCCACATGGTGATGGGGACCCACGCCCTGTTCTCCGAAGAGGTAGTATTCCATAACTTAGGTCTTGCGGTTATCGATGAACAACACCGCTTCGGCGTCCTTCAGAGATTGGCCCTCCTCGGGAAAGGGAAACTCCCCGACCTCCTTCTGATGACCGCTACTCCGATACCGAGAACTCTGGCTTTGACCGTTTTTGGCGATCTTGACATCTCCACGATAAAGACCATGCCGCCGGGACGGAAACCGATCGACACCCATTTGACACGGGAGGGGAACGAAAAAAAGGTCTATTCTTGGGTAAAACGAGAAATAGAAAAGGGACGGCAGGCGTATTTCATCTATCCCTTGATACAACAGTCGGATAAACTGGCATTAAAAAGCGCCGAGCAGATGTTCGATAACCTACAGAATACACTATTTCCCCGCTTCACTCTCGGTCTTATTCATTCAAAATTGCCCGAGGAAGAGAAACAGTCGGTCATGGAACGGTTTGTGTCCGGTACCCTCGATATTCTCGTCTCAACTACAGTCGTAGAGGTCGGAGTCGACGTTCCGAACGCGACCTGCATGGTCATAGAGCATGCCGAACGGTTCGGTCTCGCGGCACTTCATCAGCTGAGGGGGAGGGTCGGCAGAGGGGTACACAAATCGTACGCCTTTCTTATCTTCAGTAAGACCTTGACCGAGAACGGCATAAAGCGGCTCAAGGTAATGAAGGAACAGAACGACGGATTCCTCATTGCCGAAGAGGACCTCAAAATACGGGGACCGGGAGAGATGACCGGCGTCCGACAGGCCGGCTCCTTCGGTCTCAAGGTAGCCGATATTATTGAAGACGCTTCTCTTCTCCGATCGGCGAGGCACGACGCGGAAGAAACCCTCAACGAAGATCCCGAGCTGCAAACGGAGGAGAACAGTCGAATACGGGATGTCTTGACGCGATGTCCGCCTTTTACGGACCCTCTCACGGCAGGAGGGTAATCGAAGGTGAAAATTATTAAAAAATTTGCATATTCCTAACAATTTCATTACAATGTTTTTAAGCTCTCTTCAAAAGAGGGCTGCGAAGCAATTGCATTCTCGAATGTTTGTTTGAGGCGTCGGCAAGAGTTACCGATATGAAAGAACAGCTTAATACTATTGTGAACACCATGGCCGAAGGAGTGGTAATGGTCAATACCGATGGACAGATTGTTTTCGCCAATCCCGCGGCACGGAAAATAGTCGGCTTGAAACACGATTCAATCATGGGAAAGTATTACTTTGAAAAGGATTGGCGGCAGATCGATACCGAGGGTAATCCGTTTCCCGAAGAGGACCTTCCTCTCGCCGTTGCTTTAGGTCGGAAGAAAGAAGCACTCGACATCGTCCACGGCATTAAGGACCGTGAGGGAAATATCAAGTGGCTTTCCGTCAACGCGAATCCGCTGTTCGACACGTCGGGGAATTGTTACGGCGCCATAGCGAGCTTCCGCGAAATAACCAAAAGGAAAAAGGCGGAAGAGGAACTGGAAAAATCGGTCAACTTTTATCTGACGTTGTTCGATCAGCTGCCCAATCCGAAATTGCGTACCAATGCATCGGGCGATTGCAATTACGTCAATAACGCGTGGACCGATATAACCGGCAGGGCCAAAGAGCGGGAATTCGGTGATCTATGGATGGACCGGATTCATCCGGATGAGAGAGTTGAGATAGAGAGAAAATTTCGAAAAGCCTTCTCCGCAAAGAAGGAGTTGAAAACGGAATGCCGGATTCTCAATAAAAGCGGTGAGTACCGCTGGTATACTCTCATAGGCAGGCCCTTCAACAACCTGGAAAATAATTTTGCAGGCTATATTATTACACTCAACGATATAACCGACCAGAAAAATGAAGAAAATTACCTGAGAAATGAGATGGACAGAGAGCTGGATGTTCTCGACTCTCTCTCTTCCAATCCTAAAACCTCCGTCACGGCCGGATCTCTGGGAATACGTTCGGTAAAAGAGGGGTTGCCGATCCTCTTCGATAGATTTGTCCAACAATTCAGTGGATTGCTCGACAAATCTTTCGAACAGCGTATTCACAAAACCGCGCATGACTATTCCTCATCGTTAAAAAAAATGGGACAGGAATTGGGCCGTATCAACGCGGGCCCGCGCGATATAATTGAAATTTATACAACAGCTTTACGGAACAAGAGTGAAAATATTCCCGTTATGAAGGCCCAGGCTTACGCGGAAGACGGAAGAATGATGGCTTTAGAGCTGGTGGGAAATTTGGCAAATTATTACAGGAATTTCTACATCCGGTCCGGAGCAAAGGAGTAACATCGGGATGGAACCAATTAAGTTCAAACTATACGTTACGGGAAAAACATTCAGATCGGAACGGGCAATAGAAACAGTGTACCGGATTGTCGACGCGCTAGGTGATGACGCTCGTATGATGGTGATCGATATATTGGAAGATCCGGAATTAGCGGAAAAAGATAAAATTCTTGCCACCCCCACTCTGATAAAAGAGGCCCCGGATACTTCACAAAGGATAATAGGTGATTTATCCAACTTTCAAAAAGTGGTAAAAACACTCGATATTACCGACTATTTTTCCAAAGATGGAAAGGAGTAGAACGCAATGAACATCGAAAAACTTCCGACCGGTATACAGGGTTTCGATCTGGTTGCAAACGGAGGTTTGCCGAAAAACCGTTCCACGCTGGTTGCCGGAACGTCGGGGAGCGCGAAAACGATTTTTGCCGTGCAGTTTCTAGCGGAAGGGATTATCCGAAACGACACGGGGGGAGTTTTCGTGACCTTTGAAGAGCATCCCGACGATATCAGAAAAAACCTTGTTTCACTGGGGTGGGACATCGGACATTGGGAAAAAGAGGGTAAGTGGGCGTTTGTCGACGGCTCTCCCTTGGCCGATGAAGAAACCGTAGTAGTGGGCAACTACGATTTGGGCGCGCTTTTGGCCCGCGTTGAAAATGCCGTCTATAAAACGGGGGCAAAACGGATAGCATTGGACTCACTCGGTGCCGTTTTCCACCTGCTGCAGGATTACGA
>CAZJBZ010000461.1:0-3359 GCA_964543975.1 uncultured Spirochaetales bacterium | reverse complement strand
TCTTCCCTTTCTCGACCTTATTATGATGGATTTAAAGCAGATGGATTCGGAGAAACATTGTCGAGTTACCGGCGTTCCCAACGAGAGAATTCTGGACACCGCCCGCCGGTTGTCGGAAACGGAACTGCCCCTCATTTTCAGGACACCGGTCATACCAACGGTCAACGATTCACCGGAAGAAATTGAAGCAATCGTGCGGTTCGTCAACGAATTGCGATCGATCAGATGCGGCGATTCTGCATCGATTTCTATGGAATTGCGTCCATTTCATCCTTTGGCAGGTGATAAATACAGGGGGCTGGATATGGAAAACAGGGCCGGTGAACTGCAACAGATACCCGAAGAAAGGATGGAGCAGTTTCGCGGCATAGTGGATCGAGTTCTTTCTCTATAGTATTTCTAGGTGAGAACGGTATGATGGGCATCCGCTTATCACCCTTTGAAAAAAAGGAGCGCATATGAGTTTATACGACGAAGTCAAGAAGAGGGCGCATACCATTGCCGAATGGAACGGATTGAAGAATGCGCTTGAAAGCGGAAGGATACGGCAGTTTCAGAATGTCTCTCTCTCTGAGACGTTGATTCTCGGATTGCTCAACCAGGGAGTCTCGAAATATATCGGTATCTTAGGCCACGGTAATACCGATTTTGCCAATATTCTCTCTCACTATGAGAATGAGGGCCTTGTACAGTTTTTCAATGTGCGTCATGCAACGGAGGCCGCGCACTGCGTGACGATGCTCAAGTGGCGATACGGCGAGACGGCGGCCGTCCTTACCTCCATCGGTCCCGGTGCGCTGCACGCTTTCGCGGGCTCACTCGTATCGGCGTCAAACGGTATCGGAGTGTATCACATCTACGGTGATGAGACGACGCAGGACGAGGGGCCGAATATGCAGCAGCTTCCCTCGAACGAGCAGGGAGGTTTTCTCAAGATGGTGGAGACGATGGGACGGGGTTATCTCCTCCACACACCGGAGGCAGTCTTTACCGCGCTGCGAAGAGGAGCATCGACCGTATTCAATCCCGATCAAGCGGGACCGTTTTTCTTTTTGCTTCCCATGAATATACAACCGAAATTGATCACCGACTGCAATCTTGCCGAGATACCGGAAAAACCTGTTTTCCCCCGGACAGTGTGTACCGATACGACGGTTTTTGAGCAGGCGGCACAACTGGTGCGCGAAGCCGAGGCGATTACGATAAAGTTCGGCGGGGGGGCGGTGAGTTCCCGCGGGACCGACACGAAAACAATCAAAAGTAATCAATGTGGAGCGGCGATCGAAGAGCTGGCCGAGATGATCGATGCCGTTATCGTTTCCGGCGCAAAGATGAGCGGTATCGTACCTTTCAGTTCGCCGAGGTTTATGAGTGTCGGCGGTTCGAAAGGTTCGTTGTGCGGGAATTATGCAATGGAAAATGCCGACTTGATTATCGTTGTCGGAGCGCGGGCAGTCTGTCAATGGGACTGTTCCGGTACGGCCTTTAAAAACGCCCGGAATATCATCAATTTCAATACCCGGTCCGAAGATGCTTTTCACTATAACAGAAGTGTCGTCATCACCGGAGACGCCGCTTCGAACCTTCGCGCATTCATCGGGTATCTCCGTGAAAACGGATTTTCGAAAAGCGGAAGGGAGGGGTCGGTCCGAGGATCGGAGACGGGGGACGGAGGTGCCGGGAGCGCCTCCCACTGGCTTGCCGAGAATGCGGCAAGGAAAAAAGAGTGGCTTCGGTTTAAAAAGGAGCGATACGATGACCCCGTGTTCTACGATGAAGGGTGGAATAAAGAGGTGCTGACCCAGCCGGCGGCAATCAAAATAGCCTACGATTTTGCCCGGGAGAAAAACGCGGCCCGCTATTTCGATGCGGGAGACGTACAGGCAAACGGATTTCAAATTGTGGAAGATGAATCATACGGAATGACTGTCAGCGATACAGGGGCCTCCTATATGGGGTTCGCCGTCTCCGCTCTGTTAAGCGGCGCATTGGCGGACCGGAAGGAGTACGCCTTCGCTTTTACCGGCGACGGCAGTTTTACCATGAATCCGCAGATTCTTTTCGACGGAGTCGAGCACGGTCTTCGTGCCTGCATCATTCTTTTCGACAATCGCAGTATGGGCGCTATAACCGGACTGCAGCGGGACCAATACGAGGAAGAATACCGGACCGGCGATCGGGTCGAAACGGATTACGTAGCGTTGGTGAATTCGGTAAAGGGTGTGTTCGGTATAGAGGGCGGGACGGGCCCTGAGCAATTCCGTGGATCTTTGGAAAAAGCGTATGCCTATAAGGGATTGAGTGTGGTCCATGTTCCTGTCTATTCAGGAAGCAATCCGTTGGGAGGATTGGGTGTGTTCGGTTCGTGGAATGTGGGTAACTGGTGCGATGATGTCCAGCAGGAACATCATCGCATAGGACTATAGGATGGCCGGCATTAAGAAAAGTCCGAAGATTATTCAATCGGTCGATAAAGCACTCTATCTTCTCGAAGTTGTCGAGCAGATGAATCAACCGGTGACCCTTTCGGAACTCTGGAGCAAAGTGCAGTGGGACAAGGCGACGATCCATAGGATTTTGACCACTCTGGAGCGGAGAGGATATCTTTTGCGGGACAAATCGACAAAGAGATACAGTTTGGGTCTTAAAATCTACGGATTGTACAACTCCCTTAAGCGTAATCTGGATATCCAACGGATAACCAAACCATACCTGCAGGAACTCGCAGTCGTTACCGGCGAAAGTGCTCATCTCGCAGTCGTTGTGGAGAAATCCGTCGTGTTTATCGACAGGTCTTCCAGTGTCGGAGTGCTCGCCGTCAATACGCAGATCGGGGCGCGGGAACCGCTTTACTGCACAGCTCTTGGAAAGGCGTACTTGGCATTTCAGGAAGGTATCGATTTACATGAGTTGTATCCGGAACGGTTGGAGGCGTATACTCGACGAACTATTACCGATCTTTCGGCGCTGGAAGAGAACCTCGCTCAAATCCGAGTTCAAGGGTACGCTGTGGATGATGAGGAGTACATCGACGGCATTCGCTGCGTCTCCGCACCCATACTCAATGAATTCTTTTTACCGATAGCGGTTGTCGGTATATCGGGGCCGAAGTACCGGCTCGATAACCGTACAATCGAAACGTACGGAAAAACGGTCCGCGATACGGCACGTGTTATTTCCAGGCACTGCGGTTATTTCGCCGATGAGAAAGGTGACAACGATGGAATCGATGAAAAAGGAGAGGAGATGTTATGAGTAGTGAAAAAGTGAAGGTCGGAATTGTCGGATTGGGTCTGGTTGCCCATTCCCATCTGAAAGGGTATCGGACCCACCCCTACGCGGAGGTCGGGGCAGTCTGC
>CAZJBZ010000460.1:0-3410 GCA_964543975.1 uncultured Spirochaetales bacterium | reverse complement strand
ATAACCGATCCGTCACCCTCCGTGGTGGAGGAGATAGAAACGGTAACGCGTACTCTTGGCGTGTCCAGTTTTAAGGTCTATTTAGCGTATGATTTCCGGGTAGATGATGCCGCAATGATCAAGTTTTTAGAAGCGGTAAAAAAAGCCGGGGCCCTTCTGATGGTCCATGCTGAAAACGGCGCTATGATCGATCATCTGCGGGAGAAGCACGGACAAGAGGGGACGTTGAGTCCCGAGTATCATGCCAAAAGCCGACCCCCCGCATCCGAAGCGGAAGCGGTCTCGCGGGCCGTTCGTCTAACGGAGTTTACCGGTTCCAACCTTTATGTGGTCCATCTCTCATCGGCCGCCGGACTGGCAGTTATCGAGGAAGCGGTCGTTTTCGCTGAAACCTGCCCCCAGTACCTGCTGCTCACCGAAAAGTGCTATTCGCTGCCGGATTGGCAGGGTGCTAAGTTCGTCATGTCTCCTCCTTTACGCACGGCAGCAGATAATGAAGCTCTCTGGCACGGTCTCCGCAAGGGTTTTATCCACACAGTCGCTACCGATCATGCTCCTTTTCTTTTTAAGGGAAAGAAAGACCGGTTCGGTAAAGACGATTACCGAAAAATACCGAACGGGTCTCCCGGGATAGAAACCATGTTGATGCTGCTCCATTCGGAGGGGGTGGTAAAAAAGCGTATCTCTCTGCAGAGGATGGTGCAGCTGGTTGCGGAAGCTCCGGCCGCTCTCTTCGGTCTGCGAGACAAGGGTGTAATCGCGGTCGGGAAAGACGCGGACATCATCCTGTTCGATCGAAACAGACGATTTACTATTACCACGTCCAAACTTCACATGAATGCCGACTATACCCCGTTTGAGGGGCTGACGGTGACCGGTATGCCCCGTATGGTCTTCTCCCGCGGAGCAGTAGTCGCCAGTTTTCAAGGCGACCGGATGAACTGGATTGGAAAACAGGGAAAGGGTCGATTTGTCGCGAGAGAACCGTTTTCGAGGCCGACATTTTGAATTACACCTCTCCCGGCGGCATCCACAAAAAATCGGGTTAAAAAGTTATTGCATTTTTTTTGTTACACTGTATACTGTTATTTGAGTTCATTACAAAATATCGGTATGAGAGAATCGTCTTTTCCGATAAAGTGGTATTGAAGTGAGCTTCTGTCAAAAAAGGGATATGAGGTAATTGCAAAAACTTCAATTGCTTATATTATAAGCATTTGACTTTTTTAATACGGCTAAAATGGTGATTTTTGCAATTACCTCAAATGAGAAAAACATGAAAAAACAAGGTGCCGGGATATTAGGTCAAAAAGTTGCAGGGGTCCGTGTCGTTCCGTTAGCGCTCAAGATCATCCTGATCTTTATCATTCTCCTTCTTGTTTCCAATTTTGCTTCCAATTTTATCAATCTTATGCTTAATCGGGGAGAACTGATTCAGCTCATGAATCAGCTTTTGGTTAAGGACCTGAAAGAGCTGCATGTCTTCTGCAATAATCAGTATGAAATTTACGAGTACAATCAAGACATGGACGCCACAATCCAAAATATGAAAAACAGCGCCTCCCGCAACTTTACCCGCCAAAAATCGAGCGCGTTCGGGGTAAAACCGGACGGTTCTCTCTTCTTTTACGCCTCGCCGACGGTCGCCATGGAGAAGTTTCAAGATTCCGAGGCACTGAATGTCATGAAAACAGGCAAAGCCGACGGAGCCAGGGAAGGTTCCATTCTCTATACTCATAACGGAGAAGAGTACTTCGGCGTGTATAAATACAACGATCGGTGGGACGTTTATCTGGTCAGATCGGAAGAGACGCAGGAGTTTTATAAAGAATCGTGGAACATATTTAAAAATATCTCCATTATCATTGTCGTTATTTCCGTTCTCTGTGTCGGGATCGGTATTTTTCTCCTCAGGTACATTCTGCGGTTCGTTAACCACATTACAAGCAGCCTCATGAAGATGCAGGAACAGCAGAGTATCGAACTTATCGATCTGGCCAAGGCGCCGAACGACGACGTGACCTACCTGGGAATGTCGTTTAACGCTCTCGCCTATACTATCAACAATTTAATGACGATCTTCCGGAAGTTCGTCGCGAAAGACGTGGCGCAGAGGGCGTACAAGGAGAGGGACGTCCGGCTCGAAGGTTCTTCGAAAGAGTTGTCGATCATCTTTTCCGACATCAAGGGCTTCACCTACATGACGGAAACCTTAGGCACGGGCATCATCAATCTTCTCAATATGCACTATGAACAGGCGATAAGCAAGGTCAGGGACCATGAGGGTATTATCGGCTCGATCATAGGGGACGCGCTTTTGGCGGTTTTTGGGACTTTAGATACTCAAAACGAGAATAAATCGCTCCAGGCCATCCGTTCAGCCTACGAAATTCAGGAAGTCGCCGCGGCCCTTCGTGAAGAGATGACCGCGAGAAAGGAAGAGATCATTAAACAGAGAGGTTCACTCACCGAAGAAGAGGAGAAAATCTACAAGGCGGTTATGATCGAGGTCGGTGTCGGCATCGACGGGGGAGATGTTTTCTACGGCAACATCGGATCGACGAAACGGATGACCAACACCGTTATCGGAGACAACGTCAACTCCTCTTCCCGCTTGGAAGGGCTTACCCGTATCTATAAAGTTCCTGTAATCTGTTCGGGCTATATAAAGGAAGAGGTTGAGAAATACTCCGACGAGTACCTTTTTGTAGAAATCGATCAGGTACAGGTGAAGGGCAAGACAATCGGAAAACGGATATATTGGCCGATTACGAAAAAGAATATAGACGAAGATTTTAAAAAGGATATTGATCTTTTTGTAGAGGGATTACGGCTCTACTATGACGGTGACTGGAAGAGCGCCTATTCTTCATTTAAAGGATGTAATCTTCCCATGGCCGAGGTTTTTAAGACCCGAACGAAAAATCATAATTGTCCTCAAGGATGGACCGGTATATGGACAATGAAGACAAAGTAAAAGATCTAGTTGAAAGAAGTAAAGATTTTTTCCTCCGCGAATCGGTATCCGGGGCAGTCAGCAAATCCGGGTTCCAACTCGATACCGAATTCGCGAAGACGAAAAAAAATAAGAGCATCATCGTCATTATCTCGATTGTCCTCTTTGTCGCGATATTTACCGCGGGTGCGGTTATCGTCACACTCTACATCCAGAGAGAAAGCACGAGAGTACCCGTCAATATCAACGCCTTCGCCGATGTAAACCTCAAGGAGGTATTGGACCGTGCGAAAAAATATGAGAACCAGAGAAAGGTGGCCGAACGGGAATTAGAGGACCTGCAATCGTCGATGGAACGGGAAATCCAAGAGATTCGGGAGAATGCCGATCGGGAAATCGAATTGATTAATACCCGCAATTATTCGAAGGCGGAGACGGCGCGGCGGATAAGAGC
>CAZJBZ010000459.1:0-3422 GCA_964543975.1 uncultured Spirochaetales bacterium | reverse complement strand
CATTCTTAACGGAACAAAACAATGGATTACCAACGGCGGGGAAGCGGAGGTTTATACCATCATCTGCATGACCGATGCAAGCAGAGGGGCACGCGGTTCGTCCGCGCTGATCGTGGAGAAAGGGACCGAAGGTTTTGAGTTCGGAAAGAAGGAAGACAAACTGGGTATTCGTGCCTCCGCAACGCGGGAACTAATTTTTCAAGACTGCAAAGTGCCGCTGGAGAACTTGCTGGGCAGAGAAGGCATGGGTTTTATGGTCGCCATGAAAACGTTCGATCAGTCCAGACCCGGGGTTGCCGCGCAAGCGGTGGGGATCGCTCAAGGGGCGCTTGATAAAGCTGTTGAATACAGCCGTGAAAGATATCAATTCGGCAAACCTATTTCATCGTTCCAGGGAATCCAATTCATGCTTGCCGATATGGCGATGCAGGTGGAAGCTTCCCGGGCATTGACCTACCAAGTTGCCAGGAGTGTCGATGCGGGAGAGAAAAATGTTGCCGGTATATCTGCAATGGCCAAGGTAATGGCATCCGATACGGCCATGAAGGTGACAACCGACGCCGTTCAGATTTTCGGAGGGTACGGTTATATGAAGGAGTATCCGGTCGAAAAGATGATGCGCGACGCGAAGATAACCCAGATCTATGAAGGGACCAATCAGATCCAGCGTGAGATTATCGGCATGAACCTGATAAAAGAAAGCATGAGAAAAAAACGGTAAGAAGTCTGTATCGCGCAGTGGGGAGTGTTTCGTATGGAAAAACCGAAAAGACTTTTGGATTCGTTGATGCGTCGGGGAAGAGAGTTTCTTGGTGTTGATTACCCCGTATTAGGCGGCGCGATGTCGTGGATATCCGAATCCGGTTTGGTTTCCGCGATCAGCAACGGAGGCGGTTTCGGGGTCATTGCGGGCGGGAACATGCCGCCCGACCTGTTGAAGGACCACATTAAAAAAACGGAAGACTTAACTGATAAACCGTTCGGTGTTAATTTGATCTCCATCGCCCCGAATTTCCGATATCATCTCGATCATGTCTTGGATATCGAGTTTCCCTATATCATTTTCGCGGGCGGACTCCCGCCCCGAGACGCGATTACCAAAGTACGGCAAACGTCGAGCAAGCTGATCTGTTTCGCTCCTACGGCCGGAATCGCGCGGAGTCTTATCAAAGCAGGCGTGGACGCGCTGGTCCTCGAAGGACACGAGGCCGGCGGTCATATCGGACCGGTCTCCACTTCCGTATTGGCTGCCGAGATCTTACCCCATACCAAAGAGGTACCGGTTTTTATCGCGGGGGGCATCGGCACCGGACTGCAGATGGTCCACTATCTGCTTATGGGCGCGTCGGGGGTCCAGCTCGGCACCCGTTTCGCGGTTGCAGAGGAATCGCCCGCCCATCCCCGGTTTAAGGAAATTCTCCTGAAAGCCTCGGCAAAGGACGCCCTGCCCACGGCCCAGTTCGATCCCAGGGTCCCTGTCATTCCGGTCAGGGCCCTTATCAACGAAAGCACGAGGGATTTTACCACCCTCCAGCTTGGGTTGGTGGCGCAGATTGAACGGGAGGCGATGACCAGTAAAGAGGCGGGTGAAAAACTGGAAGAGTTCTGGATAGGAGGCTTACGACGGGCGGCAATAGACGGCGACGTGGAGCACGGTTCGGTCATGGCGGGGCAGAGTGTCGGATTGGTAAAAGAGATCGTTCCGGTGAAAGAGATAATAGACGACTTAGTGCGGCAAGGACAGGAAGAGGCGAAGCGTGTCCTGCGGATACTCTCGGCCGAATAGTGCGAGGAGCAGCCGAGCAGATGACCCGACGGCAGCCGCGCCGACGCCCCGACGGCTGTGGAGTTCGTTTATTTGTCGCCCCTGACTTCGATCACGTAGGTATCGGAGTTGAAACCCACAAAATGGAAGAGAAGTTCGGTGTCCGATTCCGTCTCGGCACTTTTAACTAAGGTGCCTGTCGAATTGTAAAGATAGAGGTCCAGATCACCTACCTCCGGTTCAAACTCCAACACCGCACTGATTGCGCCCGCGTCCGCCTTTACCTCATATTTGTCCTTGAGTGTGGTTATGTCGTACTGTTCGGTTACCGAATCTGAAAGCGCGTAGAAGGAGACGGTCGCGCCTAAGGCGTCCAAAGGATTGATAAGGCCGTACCCGAAGTAGTCGTCTCTTCCCGCGGCACCTAGGTCGACTGCGGTTGAAGTGATTAGTTCATACACTTCATCCACCGAGTAGGCGGCATCCTTCGAAAAGAGCAGGGCGGCCAATGCAGCCGCGTGGGGGCAGGACATGGATGTTCCTGTTGAGTAGACAAATTGACCGTCGATCCACTGCTGAAGTATTCCGTCGGGGTTTGTACCGTCGAAATTGTATTCATTATTGTTCCCACCCGGTGCTACAACATCCAGCCGCGGACCGTAGTTGGAGTAAGGGGCCCGTTCCGGGTCGGAGCCCGACACTGCGTATTCGGTTGCTCCGACCGCGATAACCATGTCGAACGCAGCGGGATACTCTACCGGCGGACTTCCCGAGTTTCCTGAAGAGGCGAAGAGGGCAGCTCCCTGTTCGTAGGCGTACCGGCACGCCTCTTCCAAGGTGCTCGAATAGAAGCGGGTGCCGAGGCTTAAGTTTATGACGTCCGCCCCGTGGTCTGCCGCCCAGATGATGCCGTTTGCAATATCGGCAACGTATCCTTCGCCCGCATTGTCAAGCGATTTGATCGGCATCAGGCTTACCCCGTAGGCCATTCCTGCAACGCCGAGATTATTATCGGTCGATTGGGCGATTGTCCCGGCTACGTGGCTTCCGTGGCCGTCGTCATCGACAGGATTATCGTCGCCGTTTATAAAATCGTAACCGGCGACAAAGGTGGTCGCGGCGAAATCGGAGAGCGTCTGGTCGATTCCGGTATCCACCACCGCCACAACCACCGACGAATCTCCGGTAACGGAATCCCACACCGACGGCATCTCGAGCTGGAGGAAATTCCACTGAGAACTGAAAAAATAAGGATCGTTCGGATCGACGTGCGCGCGCACCGGATAGTTCGGTTCTGCGTATTCGACCTCGGGCAGACTGTTGTAGTACGCGACCGTTTCCTCTATTGTGGCCCCCGGTTCCGGTTCGACGACGGCCGCACGGAGCTCGGCGGCGGTCGAAAAGACCCCTCTTTGTCCGCCGGATTCTACGTTTTTTATCGCCTCTTCTCGGTATTTGACGATTATTCCCCTCGGTTTCTGAGGTGATTGGGTATATTTAGTTCTGTCGATTGTACGAAAACGGCGCTCTTCTTCCCTTCCCGTTCCGCCGGCTGTTGACGTCCGGCCCCTTATGGGTTGAGAAGCGCCGGAAGAAGATGCGGCAGTAAGTATATTAGCGGAATCTTTCGATTTCCACGAACAGGTGAGGGTGTAAC
>CAZJBZ010000458.1:0-3426 GCA_964543975.1 uncultured Spirochaetales bacterium | reverse complement strand
AGAAGGCGCTGATCCTGACGGCGATATTTGCGATAGTCTGAAGGCCCACATCATCATTTTCGGCATCTCCGACAATTGCCGCACCGGAATGACTGTAGGGAGGTCCGTCCGAGATAACCTGCATGTCCTGCTGCAGGAAAAAAGTGTGCATGCATTGCAGGGTCAGCTCCTGGCCGCCGTTTCTAAAACCTCCGCAGGCGATCCCCGCACCCACCTTTCCGCTCAACTCGAACTGTCTGCGCGAACGGAGCAGGACGGTGCGGTCCATCATCACCTTCATCTGACCGCTTACCATTCCCAAATAGACAGGAGAAGCGAGGAGGATGCAGTCGGCCCTCCGCATCGCATCCAGGATTGCACTCATATCGTCGTCGAACCTGCACTCTTCGGTCCTGCATTGAAAACAGCCGGCGCACGGATTGACGGTTTTCCCCGCCAAGAGAATCGACTCGGTCTCCATTCCCCCTGCCTTGAGCTTGTCCAACGCGTAATCAATCGCGAAGGCGGTGTTGCCTTTAGGGTGAGGACTCCCGTTTATGCCAAGGACACGCATCGGTTACCGTTCCTGGAAAAATTCGATTACTTCGTTGTCCGGACCTCGGCAAAACGCGATGCGTACCGGTTTTACAGGATTGCTTTGAATATCGATATTCTCCGGTTCCATGGTGATTTGAGCACCCGCGGCCCGGGCCGCCTCGACTGCCTTATCGCAATCGTTCGTCCGCAGGGCGAAATGCATGACGATATCGTTTTCCGGCTGTCTTTTCTCCGGTCCGCCCTCGAAAAGTTCGACATAATTACCGTCTCCGGTATCGAGCATGATTGCCCTTTCTCCCGCGGCTCCCCACTCCGCCGATCTGGTAAAACCTAATCCGGCGGTATAAAAAGCGACCGACGCGTCAAAATCTTTTACCTTCATGGCCACGTGATGAAAACCGCCGCCGCCGATTGTATTGTTGTTTCCCATTTTTTGTTTCTCCTTGTTGCTATGATGTCTAGTCCTTCGGGACCCTCTTTACCCTGGCCGCTATAGAGATGGCAATAATAAGTAGTATGTTTGCCATGCAAAAGAGACCCACGGTAAGAAAGCCCAACTTAATTCCCAAATACTCGCTCGCCACCCCCACCAGCCACGAACCAAGCATACCACCGAATCCGGCAAAGGTAAACAATATACCCAAAACCGAACCTGCTTTACCACCCAATCGCGCCGTCACCGATGCTACGTTCGTAGGAAAGATGACGGAGAAGAACAATCCGGTTACAGGAATAAAGAAGGCGAGTGAGCGAGGACCACAATAGCCCGTAAGAAAAACAACGAACGCGCAACAGGCTGCCAGAATGATCATGCGGTAATAGCCGATCCGTTCGACAAAAAAACTTCCGATAAAGCGGCCCGTGGTCAACAGACCGAAAAAGAGTGAAAGGTAGAGAGAACCGGTCACTAAATCAATATCCTTTACCTTATGAAGATATTCAACCATCCAGGTGGCGATACCGATTTCCCCAAACACGTACGATCCCATTAACAGATAGTGGAGTATGATAAGGAGAGAAAAAGCCTCCCGGCTAAACAACCCGTTCTTTGGCTTTCCGGAATTGATGCTCCGAGGGCCCGCGGTTTCATTAAGAGGCTGCTCCTCTTCCCTTTTCCCTTTCACATTCGGATATTTTGTGAACAGAAGATACACCGACAGAAGAAGAGCCAAAATGATCGGGATTTGATAAACCTGGCGCCACGAGATTCCGGCGGCGATTAATTTCCCCGCGTAATAGGGGGCTATCATTCCTGAAAAACCGTGAAAAAACGTAAGCAGGTTGAGAAAACGGCCTCGATCGTGAGGATGGATGTCGATAACGGTTGTGTTGCCGCCGATCTGGATGCAGCCGAAACCAAGGCCGCCGATTGCCATTCCCACCATCAGCATCAAAAACGAATGGGCAATACTGAAGAGAAACATGCCCGCGGCACAGGCAAAACCCGCGAAGAAGAGAAGATTCTTCCTCCCGATCACCTCCACGAGGAAACCGGAGGTCAGCGTTGTAACCAGATATCCGATTCCGGCTGTGAGAAAAACTGTTCCAATCCGTGAATAACTTAAATCGAGTTCGGCAATTAATCCGGGAACAACCGGTCCCTTTATGTTATCGAAAAAACTGAGGATAAAAAAAGAGAAGAAGGCAGCGATGGTCATCATGATGACCCGTTTACGGTGCTCGCTGCCGTTAACGGTATTCTCTGCTTTTTGGGGTGTCCGATTTGGCTGTGACATTTTTATATTTTAAAAGACAAACTCTTTGAAAAACCTGATCCAATTTCCTGAAAAGATCTTTTCAATATTCTCTTTGCCGTAGCCCCGCGAGGCAAGGATAGCCGACAATTTCTGAACATCCGCTATTGTGTTAAGGTCACTCGGAGCCTGCTCCTTCCCGAACCCGCCGTCCAGGTCGGACCCGATGCCGCAGTGATCGACGGTCCCGGTAAGCTGAGCGATATGATCGATGTGATCGGCAACCGTTTGCAAACTAGCATGAGATGTTTGCGTTCCCGCCGGAGTTCTCCGCTTAAACTGCGGATCGAGCATCCATGAATCGAACGATGTTCCGATGACACCCTTTCGTTCGGCAATTGCCTTGATCATCTCATCGGTAAGCTGCCTCTGGCCGGGCACAAGAGACCTGCAGTTGTGGTGTGAAGCGGCAACCGGTCCGTTGTAAACCTCGAGTACCTCCCAAAAAGCCCGGTCGGAGAGATGGGTAAGATCCACTGCAATGCGATGTTCACGCAGTGCATCGAGCAGCGGTTTCGCCGGCGGCAGGAGCCCCCCTTCCGTGTCGGTCCCGTGGGCGTAGGTGTTTTTCCCGAAGTGAGAGATTCCAACCATGCGCAGACCGATCCGGTGCCACTCCTCGACATGGTCCGGATCGAGGATGGGATCCGCACTCTCCATGGTGATGATAAGCCCGAGCGGCTGCTGCTGCCGGGAGCCGGACTTTCCGGCGGACTGCATCGCGGATTGCGTGCCCTCAGGGTGGGGTTTGCCTCCTCCCTGAAAAATCGCTTGCCATCTTTCAACTGCATTATCGAGGTCCGATCCGCTTCGGATAATCGATAGCTCATTCCACCGTTCCAACGCTTCGTAGTAGGCGGCATGGCCCCGCCCGATGCCGTAACATTGGCTCTGGGAAGACATGCCGGTTTGGGTCCAATTATCGGTCGGGTCGATTCGAGACATGACCGTCCCGCAGACGATCCCCATCCCGCCTTTCCGCAGTTCGGGAAGGGTTACCGTGCAGGTCCCGATGTTCTTAACCGTCGCCTCATCGTCCCTGGATCGAATCGTCTCTACCTCTTCTCGGAGGTTCCGTTTTATCTGAAGAGCATCAAAGGCCAAATCGAGATGACTATCAAAAATAAGATACATA
>CAZJBZ010000457.1:0-3430 GCA_964543975.1 uncultured Spirochaetales bacterium | reverse complement strand
TAAGGTAGGCTATGCCATGGTTCCGAAAGGTCCGGCCGGCCGTTATCCGAGTGTCTATTCCGCTGCCATTGCAATTCCAAGCTTTTCTAAAGAAAAAGAGGCCGCTTGGGAATTTGTAAAATGGTCCACCAGTGCCGAGGTCCAGGTTGAGTCAGCATTGCTGGTCAACCGTTTAGACCTAACGCGCGAGTCGGCATGGAACGATTCCCAATATCGAGGGAAGTACGATTATCCGGAGATGATCGAGGTTACCATTAAAGCGCTTGATGAAGCCATCGCCGAATATCTACCGCGAGTACCGGAATTTGGTGATTTAGCCGATGCTTTAGGCATAGCGATTAATAGAGTTATTGTTGGTGAAACCAGTGCGGAAAAAGCCATGCAGCAAGCAATGAACGAGTTAGAACCGGTTTTTGAATAAGTACTAAAACAAAATCCAAGATATGCCTGCAGCTTGCGGTTTATCGGCAAGCTGCAGGTTTTTTAGGAGAAATAGGACCGTGAGTTTATACTCCGTAAGCAGAAAAGCAAGAATAATCCAGACAATTACGTTGGAAAGAAAATCAGCTCCGCTGCTGCTGATGCTGCCGTTGATCATTACCTTATTGGCAATAACCGTGTTTCCCATAATCTATGCCGTTCGAACCAGTCTGATGCATTATGAATTGGATTCGGCTGTACGGGGGTTTAACGGATTCAAGAATTACATAAAAATATTTTTCGACCTTCGATTTTGGAACGGTTTTAAAAATACCATGGTTTTTACCTTTGGCGCCATTTCTTGCGAAATTGTTATTGGTATGGGCATTTCGCTTCTGCTCAATAAAAATCCATCCGGTTCTTCCGCGTTGAAAACCCTCTTCTTAATTCCAATGATTTCTACTCCCGTGGTTATCTCACTTATGTGGGTCTTGATACTCAATCCTCAATTCGGGTTGATCAATTTCTTTTTAAAAGGATTGGGTTTGCCGCCACAAGCATGGTTGGCCAATACCGGACAGGCAATGATGGCTTTGATAATGATCGATGTTTGGGAATGGACACCCTTTGCTATTTTGGTGTTTATCGCCGGATTGCAATCAATTTCTCAAGAGATATATGAGGCCAGTGCCATAGACGGGGCAAATCCTTGGCAAAATTTCCGTTATATTACACTGCCGTCTTTGCGTCCTTTTATTTTGATTGTTACCGTGTTCAGGTTTATGGATGCATTCAGATGGTTTGATACAATTGCAGTGGTGACAAAAGGAGGACCGGGAATATCGACGGAAAACTGGAGTTTTTACGGCTATATATCAGCGTTTCAGCGTCTTGATATGGGGTACTCGGCAGCGTTAGGGGTAATAATGCTGATAATTGTTATTTCTGTATCGCAATTTTTTATTAAAAGAGTATTTGCGGTACAAAAGCAATAGAAAAAGGATAGAGACTCAGGTATGACACAAAAACAAAAGAGACTTTTTATTACCATCATTGTGTGGGCACTGGTAATTATCTATCTTGTCCCCACATTATGGTTTTTTCTTACTTCATTTAAGACAAGGGTTGATGCGTTTGCAATGCCCCCGAAACTTTTCTTTGATCCGATAATTAAGAACTATATTGTTATTTTACAGGATACTTCCTTTTTGCGTTATTATATGAACAGTGTCATTATCGCGATTAGCACATGTGGGTTGAGCCTTGTAATCGGCGTTCCTGCAGCGTACGCTTTTAGCTCTTTCGATTTCAAAAAGAAGGAAGACCTTGCGTTTTGGGTCCTCTCTACCCGGATGGCCCCTCCTATCTTGGTGATACTTCCTTTTTATCTCTTTTTTAAGGAAATACACCTTCTTAATACAAGAATTGCCATGATTATTGTTTACACTACCTTCAATTTAGCATTCGTCGTTTGGATGATGAAAGGTTATTTCGACAGCATGCCGAAAGATTTGGAGGAGGCGGCAAGAATTGACGGTGCGACCAGACTGCACGCCTTGGTACGTATTATTATTCCAATGTCTGCTCCCGGATTGGCAGCAAGTATGGTGTTCGCCTTCATCATGTCGTGGAATGAATATTTTTACGCATTGATTCTCTCCGGCTCTCGTTCACAGACTGTGCCGGTAGCAATCAATGCTTTTATCACTTTGGTCGGTATTCGATGGGGCCAAGTCGCGGCCGCCGGGACACTCATCCTTATTCCGGTTATTCTGTTCGGCGTTATTGTCCGGCGTTACATCGTAAGCGGTCTAACCATGGGCGCCATAAAATCATAAGAATTACCACAAACCCCTATTTTGAAAGAGGTTCAATTACAGAGGAGACATCATGACAGGTAAAGAAAAAGTTGAAGCAGCGTTACACCATACAGAGGCCCCTGTTCCTGTCGATTTCGGGGGGACGCCGGTAACCGGTATTCATGTACAAACGTTGGAGAAAATTCGCGACTATTACGGCTTTGAAAAGAAACCGATTAAACTGTTCGATCCTTTTCAGATGCTCGGTTTTGTAGAGGAAAATATAAAAAACGCCTTGGGAATTGATACTGACGATGTGGAGAATCCCTATACTCTCTTCGGTTTTAAACTGGAGAACTGGAAAGAGTGGCGTACGCCATGGGGACAGGTCCTGCTCGTTCCCGGCGATTTTCAGACAACCGTTGATGAACAAGGAACAACCTATCTCTATCCTCAAGGTGATACTTCGGTCCCTCCCAGCGGAAGAATGCCCGATAAAAGCTGGTATTTTGATACCATTGTCAGACAGGAACCACTTGATGACGATACGCTCGATCCGGAAGATAATCTGGAAGAGTTTCCGATTTTGAGTGATGACGATCTTGCCTTTATTAAAAAACAGGTTGATGCCCTTTCAACTTCCGCTCGGTTCATGTGTGCAACGGTTACCGGAGACACAGGCTTGGGCGATATTGCCCGCGTTCCGGGTCCGATGCTCAAGCGTACCAAGGGGATCAGGGCTGAAGAAGAGTGGTATATTTCCATTCTCACCCGTCAAGACTACTTGCGAGATGTGTTTGAGAGAGAAACCGACCGGGCCCTCATCAACCTTGAGAAAGTCTATAAAACTGTAGGCGACTCCATAGGAGCGTTATTTATCTGCGGTACCGATTTCGGGACGCAAGACTCCCTTTTTTGCGGAACCGATGTTTTCGACACTGTGTATAAGCCGTATTATCAGAAGGTAAATAATTGGATCCATGAAAACACCGGCTGGAGGACATTTAAACACTCCTGCGGAGCAATTGAACCGCTTATACCCCATTTTATCGACGCCGGTTTTGATATTTTAAATCCCGTACAGATCGGGGCCCGCGGAATGGACCCTAAGACATTGAAAGAAAGGCACGGTGAGAATATTATCTTTTGGGGCGGCGGCATCGACACCCAAAAAACCTTGCCCTTCGGCAAACCCGAAGAGGTGCGGGAAG
>CAZJBZ010000456.1:0-3432 GCA_964543975.1 uncultured Spirochaetales bacterium | reverse complement strand
CTCCTCTCCGAAAACACCTGCTAAAACTAAATTTTCAATCATTTGTGTCCGTATTGTAAAGAGATCTAAATTTAAAACTTGTTTGACTTTTTCTTCAAAAGAACGAACAAAGCGTAATTGACTTATCAGATAACCCCCGGTATGGACGAGAGTGGACGATAAATGGGCATTTTCACCACTGATATCGGTCGCCATGCTCTGACCCAATATCGAAAAGATTTCAGCGTTTGAAAGAGAAGGAACAGATTCGAAACGCGGTGTGAATTGTGATAACGGAGTGTTTTCTGCAACAAGATAGATTCTAACATCCTCGCCTTCGGGGTCGACTTCTCGTATTTCAGCTCTTGCATTGAGAATTGGATCAAACTTGTCCTGGTTCTCATTGAAGACGATGCTCCCCTCTTTCAAGAAGAAGCTTCTACTGAAGTAATAAATTTGTCCACCCCTCATTTCAAGGTCTCCGACAATCTTCATTTTCCCCGTGTTGTTGTTGTATTTTACGGATAACTCTTCATTTGTGTCTAGGTTTGTGCGTATGATTGGAAAATCGTTCGTTGGCCATAAGAATTGAACTCCACGGCCCGAAGTGACGGTGATATCTACCGAATATTCAAATTTCCGGTTTTTGTATTCAGGTCTTTCCCCTATGGTAATCGTGGTTTGTGATGCTGTGAGGTTTCCGTTTATCTCAACGCCGGAAAAATCTCCTATCAGTCGTAGTTTCCCTGACGCGTAACCGTTTACCTGCACTTGGGCGAAATTAGTCTGAACAGGAATTTGACCTGACCCCAATGAAATGATTGTAATATCGTATGTACGTGGTATCCAGTGATCCATAACTAAATCGACATTAACACTCGCAGTCGCTGTTTCAACCGGAATCGTTACTCTCGGAATAGTAAATTCCTTTCCGTCAAAGAGAAGAGATGCATCAAACGGACCTAAATCGGCCGGAATTATCCGATTTTTCGCAATCCCGTCCTTGACAGCTAATTTTCCGAAAAAATCGGGATCGTTTATCGGTCCGCTAATTGAAACCTCCCCGTATGCTAATCCTTTTTTAAGATTGAACAACGGTATATTGAGAAAAGCATTGAGTGCTTCTATGTCAAAAGAGGAAATATCAAGGTTCGCATCGATGTTGGTCTGTTGCAGTACCCCCTTCGCTTTTAAAACAACAGGAGAAGGATCGATAAGATTGAGTGTGAACTCTCCATTACGATCTATATATCCCTGAAAAGAGTTCTCAGGGCCGCCGCTAAAGGCGATAAGCGTTGCATCTTGTTCAAAGGCAAAATCCCATCCTTCTATTATTTGGTCTCCAAATGAAATTTCATTTATTGTCAAATTTCCCAGGAAATCGTTTTCTACTATCCGTGGTATTTCTTCCCGTGATTTTACCGTAGAGGTTTGCCCTTTGAGCGTAATAGATGTTCTCAGTTGTTGAGATTGAAAGTTGCCGGTAAAAGAAGAATTGAAGGTATACTCACCTGTCTTGAAATTATAATACCCATTGAAGTCATAAAGACGATTTGATAAATAGCGTAATTCAAGATTCTCAACATCAATTTCTGATTGAGAAAGTGAACCTGTCAAATCAAATGTAAAAGGATCATTATTTAATTGACCGTTCAATAGTGTTGTTTGGATGGCTATATTCGGTGATTCAAGGTTGCCTGTTATTTCCATTCCTCCGGACAACAATCCTGTGACTGGTATGTTTTGAAACCGTTCCAACGGAGAAGCTTTGTACGTGATACCGGCTGATAAACCTTTATCTTCATATGAAAAAATCGCATTGTAAGCTTCATTCGTCTCTTTCGATTTTAATTGAAACCAGCCCTCAGCGGTTTTCTCATCTCTCAGGAGTGCATAGTGTAGCTCTCCGTTTCCCAATAAATCGGAAGTGCCGTCGCTGTAGAGAAAGTTGTAAACTGTTGCGGATTCAGAAGTAATTGCCGCGGAAAAACTAACTGAATTGTTAATACCTGAAAATATGGGGAGGTCGTTGATCGTGCTCTTTTTGCTCTGAATTTCAAACTGATTTTCGTCTTTAATGATACCTTGAAAATAAAGTGTGGCTGATGCCACGTTATCACCTATTGGTATTGGAAGATTTTCTGTAGTAAATGAAAAAACATATTCCTTACGGTAACGATGGAGAGAAAGATTTAGTCCATAATCTCCATTTACTGTTAGACTGTTATTCGGTACATATAAACCATACAGTGAGTATGGGATTCCTTCAAGATGGAAGGAACTGGAGAACATTATTTCTCCGTTTTCTAAGAATGAACTTGTAATATAACCACCGGCTTGATACTCATTCCAAGAAACTTGAACATCATGAAACTCGATACTGTTGTTATTTCCCGCTAAACCGAAACGGATAATGTTTTCAGGAGCTTCCGTATCTTGTAGGAAAATCTGGGGACAGGCAAATGCGAACTGTTTTAGATCGGTAGTAAGAAAAATCTCCGCTGTTATGAGTTGCTGATTGAAAAATGATAACGAGGTAGGAATTTCAACAGTTTTAGGTAACACCAGATTGGTTATCTGTTCAATCCCCACTCTTCGGGTAGCTATTCCGGCTTGGATAAAAATATCCGGCTCCCGTTGAAAATTTCCTTCTATCGTTAGTGTACCTGGCTCTTTTCCGGCGATATGAGTTTCAAGGAAAAAATCGTAACTTTTTTGATATGGCAGTATCGTCGCATAGGTCTCTTTAAAAACAATATCACCTATCTGAATTTTATTGCTCCATATTTTCATTTTGTCTTGATCCGGTTCTACATAGAGTGTTGCCTGTAATTTTTCACCTGTAGGGTATGGCACATCTTTCGCATAGATCCGGCCGGTAGGATAGAACGTTTCTAAGTTGATAGAGCCATGAAACCGAAAATCACCATATTCGGACTGTAAACGCAGGGCTTGAACTCTGACTGATTTGACATCACCTTCAAAAATCGTTTTGCAGGTAAAGGGTAACGGAACAGCGCTATTATCGACTACTGCATTGATTGTTCCGTTATAGCTAATTGAGTTCGTCTTTATATTATAGTGCACTCTTCCTTCGCCCGAGAGTTCGGTAGAAAGCCAGGGCTTAATCCGTGAAAGCTCCTGTTTCGGTTGGACTAATGAGTAAGGGGTAAAATTTTCAGCGGCAAAAGCAAACTCAAGCATACCCTTCTCCGGATTGAAGCTGATTTTAATGTTGACCGGTAAATTATCCTTAATTTTCCATATCTCAAGGGTATTCTTACGAATACTGAGGTGAAATGTCTGTTTGTCCAAAGTAAATATGTTTGACGAAAATCTGGAAAAACTGACTCGGACATCAGACCACTGTAATTGTTGGTCCAGTCTACCGTTGACATCGAGTTTCGTTGATAAGGTTTCAAAACGCCCGTATTTTTTCGCAAGTTTCAATTC